>CAIYTD010000140.1 GCA_903928955.1 Oligoflexia bacterium
CGCGACCAAGCTTGTTCTTTGGTTGCAGACAAATAGTATAGGCGTATTTCCTTTTCTTTGATCGCGTTTAAAATCAGCAAATTTTGTCCCCATGGAATTTCTGCGACGTGCTGTCGCAGTTTTGGTAGGTCTTTATAGGCTAGATAAAATCGCCGCATATCCCATAAATTTCTTGGAGAAAACCCAAATTTTGCGTCTGGGAAAGCCCTTTTCAAATCCACTGCCAATTGTTCAACAATGGATTTCCCCCATCCATATTGCTTTTGATTCTTCACGATATGTTCTCCGATCCACCAATAGAGAGAAATTAGCTCTCGATTGGTGGATTGAGCAACACGCATTCTAGCAATGCGTATCGCACTGGTGGTCTCCGTCAAGAATAGTTGATACTCAGGAAGAGAAAGTGAAATTAATTCAGTCATCGCCATTTCCAAAAAATACGTAATCCATAATGGGGGGGATTATGGCATAAGTTGAAGATTATTTCATTGTTGATTTTGAGCAGCAACTTCAATTGCTTGAGCAAAAAAGTCATTCAGGGTCACAGTAGCACAAATTAAATCATCGGCATAAAAGTTATTTTTCAGGCCATTCACCGAGACCATAGCCATAAATAATTGCTTCTTTGTATTCGTTTGTTCTCTAAATACCTTCATTTTTCTTTGTAAAACCTCTACATAGTCTTTCGATAACACAAAAGGTTTGTCTGTATATTTAATCTCACACAGGGTGATCGCATCATCGCGTCGATCAAATAATAAATCAATTTGTGCGCCACGTTCTTTTGCTCCTTTTCTGGGGACATAACGCCATGAGTCTGCAATGGCGCTGGGGCTAATTTTCAAAGCTTTTCTAATGCAATTAATATGCTTATAACAAACGGCTTCAAAAGCATAACCCAGCCAGTTGTGAAACTCAGGTGCGTTTTGAATATCTTGCCAACTTCCAAGTGGAAGCCCTTTTTTCTCTACTGTATTTTTCAAAGGTTCAATCCATTGTAAATAAAAGAGCGTATATTCATCGATTGCCCTATAGTAAATGCCTTGCCGTTTATGTTGAAAAGGCATAAAACTCATAATAAAGCCAGCCTCTTCTAATTCTTCCAACCTTTTGATTCCTGTTGAGCCTAAGTCAGACTTTCCAAGCTTGTTTAATAGTTCTCGTTGCCCGATGCCTTGTCTTTGTGAGGCAATAAGTCTAATCAGTTGCTCATATTTATCTGAATGAGTAAACAATGACGAAAATAACTGATCAAATTCATCAAAGAGCAGCCCCTTTGAGGTGAAAGCTAGCTTTTCAATCAGCTGTGCTGCGGAAAGCCCTTTATCCAAATCAGATAGATAATAAGGTACCCCCCCTGTAAGCATGTACAGCATTAAAATTTGCTGGTCTATCAGTTTAATTCCAGAGTGATGTAAAAATGTTTTTGTTTCTTCCAAGGTAAAAGGTTCTAGCCGAATTTTATGGGTAATCCGGTTGTGTAGTCCTCCTTTGTTTTTAATCACCTTTTGAATAATCCATGAGGCAGAGGAACCACAGATAACCAACTTAATTCTAGGATCATTGGACCAATGCTGGTTCCAGTAATAATCAAGATTTTCTAACAGCCTTGATTTTCTCGTTGCAAGCCATGGAATTTCATCAAAAAATAGTACAATCCTTTTACGTTTTGGTTGTTTTTTAATGGTTTCTGTCAATAATTCAAAGGCTGAGTCCCATGTTTTAGGTGAGACAATTTCTAATTTATCATAAAATGCCGCGCTCAATTGTTTTGTAAAATGTTTTAGTTGCTCTAGGAGAGTCCCGTTTTTCGCACCTGTGACATTAAAAAACATAGCCTCTTTCTGAGTGAAAAACTGCCGTATTAAAAAAGTTTTCCCAACTCGTCTGCGTCCATACAAAGCCAAAAATTCTGGTTTATCAGAATGATATATCTGTTGCAATACTCTTTTTTCTTCTTCCCTGCCGATAATTTTTTTCATTTAAGTTCCTACTAGTGCGACAAATATGATCTTAATATAGATGTCTCACTAAGTCAACAATAATTATCTAGTACGCTGGGAGTAATGTTTTTATAAACCGCGCACTAACCTTGTTGTGGTTTTCGAATAGTGAGGGGTCATCTCGGAAAACGGGGAATTTTTTGGAATACGAATACTAAGCCTTCATTCCGATCGTGCGGTAAAACGCATTTCTGAAGGTCGTTTTTTCTAGAATTTCTAAAAAAGTCATCTTGAAACTGCTTTTTGCCTATTTTTCAGCAAAGAAACCCGTTTTCGTCATCTTGAATGATTTTGCTCGTTTTATGGATAAAAATGAGGTATGATTAACGATAAACTGCATTATCAATACTTATTTAACAGAGAGAATTTAATGAGCAATTTAGGTCAAAATGATGAAGATTTGCCACAGAATGAAAATATAGTGGTCCCCTTCGTCAATACCAAAATACCCTTAGCATGAGATAGAATTTTCCGCGTGGTTGTTTAA
>CAIYTD010000141.1 GCA_903928955.1 Oligoflexia bacterium
AATGAAGAACATCTTCATAGTGAAATTCGTTTTGTCACCCCTCAGAGCCGTCACCAAGGTAGAGATATAGCCATCTTAAAAAATAGAGTTGCCGTTTACAAAACCGCAAAAATAAATAATCCGCTTAGATGGAGTGGAGAAATAAGAAATTGGAGTCCAATTACAGAAGTAATTTTGAATCCAGGCAAGGAGCAGAAGATAAAAAAGGAATTATTAAGAGATCAGGCTGCTTAAAAATAAATGCGACATCTTTCTTGAAATTTTCCGATACGCTGTATAAAATAGGCGTACTGTCCTTTCTCTGAAGTATTTATTTGATATAATCAGACAACTAAAATAGAAATGACTTTAAATTAAACCTTAAGTATCTCATTGGCTCATAGTTTTTAGCGGATGATTTATTTATCCAGTTTGGGGTTAAAGTTTATGATCGATTTGGAAGATTTGGCAGAATCGGTATTAAGTAGGCTTGTTTGAAGGTAAAATTATGAATAAAACCATTCATCTTGCGGTAGACTGCGGACCATTTTGTACAGAAAGAAGTCACCCAAAGATTTCTTGGCTGCGATCGGAGATTGAGCAAGCTCTTCTCAGTAAACAGATCATTTGCTTGGACCGGACAAATGTAAAGATACTTACGCCGTCCTTTATAGATGAGATCATCTGCGAGCTTGCCATAAAGTTTGGAATAGATGTCATTCGACTCTATGTGACATTTAATCCACCGCTTGAGGCAGTTTATTTGAGACAAATGGAGAGGGGTGTTCGTCTTAGGAAAGCTAGGACTCCTTAACAGAGTCGCCTTATTTCATTGCGATCCTTGCAGCAGTAGAATCTGAAGGAATTTTTTCTAAAGAGCTTCTTGAGAAATATGAGATTTCGAGTGGACCTGCCCTTTCTTCCAGTATCAAGTCAGTGATGCAAAAACAGATTCTTGATGATCCGTTATTCGCAATTTGGTTACGAGCAGAGTTTGTCGACTGCATTTAATACAAGAGATATTTTTTTCTACTCTCTATCCAGAGGTCCTCATCTCTTTTTTGAAAGGACTCAAAATCAGGAATACTTGCATCCGAGTTGTCTACCCATTCTCTCAGAAACGGGCCTCCATTAATGAGGTCAATTGCAAGCCGGTCCTTTTCATATTCGTAGTGAAAATCTCTCCAAATAGAATAACTCGGATGCAATTTCCGAATTACTTTTAGAAAAAGTGCAATCATTCGATAGGGTTTAAAAATTTCATGCTGATAAGCTGGACCATCTACATGCATTTGAAATCCAGAACAAATTTGACCCACATACTTTTGAAAAGTAGGCTGAAAAGAGCAGTTTCGTAATTGACAGCCTTGGAGCCACTGAGGGGCTAATTTTTCCATCATTTTCAATATTTGAATAGAATCTAAATCAGGTGCACCTACCATCTCGAGGGGTCGAGTGGTTCCTCGTCCTTCGCTGAGATGGGTTCCTTCAATCAGGACAGTTCCTGGGAAGCATCTTGCCATACTCAGAGTAGCGGCATTAGGGCTGGGATTTACCCACGGTAGCACTCCTATTGGCCATCCATATCCTGGTCCTTGACAAGGATCATAGTTTTTCATTTGAATGACTTTCAGTTCTACATCTATTTTTTTATTGTCTACAAACCATCGAGCAGCTTCTCCCAAAGTCAATCCGTGGCGCATAGGAAATTCAGCCGCACCTACAAAGCTGATCCATCCGTCTCGTTGGAGAAGAGAGCCTTCTACCGGACGTCCTGCTGGATTAGGGCGGTCAAGAACCCAAATTTCTTTTTTAAATTGAGCGCCCGCTTCGAGCATATAGAAGAGAGTAGTCAGAAACGTATAGATACGGGTTCCGATGTCCTGCAGATCAATCAGAAGGACGTCAAAAGTATCGAGCATTTTGAGTGTTGGTTTTCGTACTTCGCCATAAAGACTGAATACTGGGATACCATGAATCGGGTCTATGAAATGATGCGATTCCATCATGTTGTCTTGCTTTTCTCCGCGCATTCCATGTTGTGGGCCAAAAGCGGAAGTAAGATGGATTTCTTGGCATTGCATTAAAGCATCGAGAGAGTGCTGAAAATTTCCGGTCATGGATGCCGGATGTCCTAGGAGTGCTATTCTGCGCCCTTTCAGTCGAGATTTTAAGGTTGAACTATTGAGTAGAATGTCGATTCCTAATTGCATGAAATTCTCCTAATATTTCAATTTTTAGCTATTGTGCCCATCCCAAATACGCAAGACTATGGGGTTTGATGTCGGTGAGAGGAGTTGTGACAGTCTCTTCTTGCTGATTGAGAAAGTAGATCAATTCTTCTCCACT
>CAIYTD010000142.1 GCA_903928955.1 Oligoflexia bacterium
CTAATAATCCAGAACCCGCTTCAACGACAGTCACTTGAGTTCCTGCCTTGGCATAAAAAGTTCCTAATTCCAATCCGATGTATCCCCCACCGATACAAAGCAGGGTTTTAGGAAGTTTTTGCAGGCTCAATGCACCTGTACTATCCAGAATCTGTTTCTGATCAATCTGAAAACCAGGCAGTGAAATGGGCCTCGAACCTGTTGCAATCACGCATTGATTAAAATCAAGCCGTCTCACCCCAGATTCGGTTTTTACTTCGAGTGTTTGAGGTCCTGTAAAACGTGCCTCACCCGCAATCACCACACAACCGTTTGCTTTCAGAAGACTCGAAACTCCGCTAGTCAATTTTTGAACAACAGAATTCTTCCATTTCATCAACTGAGGAAAATTCAGTTTCGCCCCTGAAACTTCAATCCCTATTTCTGAAGCATGAGAAATTTTCTCAAACATTCCAGCTGCATAAATGAGTGCCTTGGAAGGAATACAACCCCGATTGAGACAGACCCCTCCCACTTCTGCTCGATCAATAACAGTTACCTTTTTACCCAATTGGGCGAGTCGAATGGCACATACATAGCCTGCAGGACCTGCACCTAAAACAACAACATCTGCTCGATCATCCGGTGGCATAAAATTCCTCTAAATACTTTCCAATAAGAGTAGACTAGGGGTTTCAATGTATTGAATAAAAAGTTTCATAAACTCAGCACCGATAGCTCCGTCTACGACTCGATGGTCCAAAGAGAGTGAGAAGTAGGTCCAATCCCGTATCACAATTTCTTCTTTCCCCTGAATCACCTGGACTACGGGTTTTCGCACAATTTTATTCAGACCCAAGATAGCTACCTCTGGGTAATTAATCACAGGAGTCGCAAAAAGTCCGCCAATGGATCCGGCATTGGTCAGAGTAATCGTGCCGCCCTGAAGATCTTCGAGTGTCAAACGCTTTGCACGAGCCCGATCCACTAGGTCCTGGACCTGACGGGCCAACTCAAAAATAGATCGATGGGCTACATCTTTTACGACTGGAGCCATCAATCCATCCTCTGTCTGAATGGATAATCCTATATTGTAATCGTGCTTATAAACTAATTCACCTTGAGCTTCGTCTAACGAAGAATTAAGTATGGGGTACTGTTTCAGGGCAGCTGCCATTGCTTTCATGACAAAAGGAATATAGGTTACTTTAATGCCTTTCTGAGCACCTATTACTTTAGCTTGATTCCTCAAACTCACCAATTCAGTTGCATCCGCTTCTTCCACATAAGTAAAATGTGCTGCATGGTCTTTAGAAAGCCTCATTTTCTCAGCAATTTTTTTCCGTAATCCACGAAATGGGACTCGTTCTTCTCCACCCGATGCGAATTGTTTTTTCTGTTGAACTGGAGAAGTCGGAAGAGAGCGTTCTGCCGATAGAGGTGATCCTTTTGTCTGAGATAAATCGACTCGCATCACTCGGCCATGAGAGCCTGTCCCCTGCACTTGCATGAGATCAATACCCTTTTCTCGAGCCTCTCGCCGAACCGAGGGTGCTGCTAGAACTGAAGCCCCCCGAGAAATGGGTTCCAATGCCTGATGAACAGGAGTAAGCGGAGCAGCAACAGGATGCACAGCTTCTGCAACGTCTCCCTCTAAAGTCAGCATGAGCTGACCTACATGAACAACTTCACCTTCTTTGACATGAAATCCACCTACTTTACCCTGAAATGCAGAAGGAATCTCGACGGTCGCTTTATCCGTCATGATTTCGCAAAGAGGCTGATCGTACTGAACCGAGTCTCCGAGCTTGACTTTCCATTTTACTAATTCACCTTCATGAACACCTTCACCTAGCTCTGGAAGTTTAAACTGCATTTTCTGCTCTCCGTTTCTCAATAATACCTTTAATAAAGAATTCCCCCGCTTTGTAGCTCGACCGAACGATAGGTCCAGAAGCTACATAAAGGAATCCTTTGCTTTGTGCTTTTTTATCCAATTCTTCAAATTCTTCAGGGGTAACGTAACGCTCTACGGGTAAATGCTGCAAGGATGGCCTGAGGTACTGACCTAAAGTGAGAACATCCACATCTACTTTCCGTAAATCATCAAATGCTGCATCGAGCTCCCTGTTTTCTTCTCCAAGCCCGAGCATGATCGAGCTCTTAGTGAAAAGTTCATGCCCAACCGAACGAGCATACATTTTAGCCGCACTCAAAGTAGCTAATGATTGCTCATATCCTGCCCGAGGATCTCTGACTCGATATTGAAGGCGAAAAATAGTTTCAATATTATGGGAATAAACATCGAGTCGGGAATCGACAATCGTTTGAATTGCACCTTTTTTTCCTCTAAAATCAGGAACCAACGCTTCCACTATTATTTTTGGATCCAAACGTTTGATTTCTCTAATCGTTGCTGCAAAATGCTCCGCCCCACCATCGGGTAGATCATCTCGATCCACAGACGTTAAAACCACATAACGTAAGCCCAGTTCAGCAATACTTTCAGCAACATGAATGGGTTCATGAGGATCCAGTGGAGGCGGAATACGTGCTGTCTGAATCGCGCAAAAGCGGCAGGCGCGAGTGCAAGTATCTCCTCCCAGCATAAAAGTAGCCGTTCCAGTCGACCAACACTCTGCGACATTCGGACAATGCGCTTCCTCACACACGGTATGAAGCCCCCGCTCCCTCAATAGCCCTTTAATTTGGTTATAAGAGTCCCCCCCAGGAGGGCGTATTTTGAGCCACTCCGGCTTTCGAGCTGCCAAGATTTGAGCCGCTTTGGAAGGAGAAAGGGGACGAGCGATTTCAGGATCGCTTTTCACTCTATTCAAAACCGGTAATTCGAGAAAAATCGCCATGGGTAATGAGATGGTTATAGTGATTTGACCGAAGGGAATCAAAGAAAATCGAGAAAAAAGCCCTCCATCGAAGAATAGGCGGAACAAATGTTGCGTTGCTACCTAAAAGTAGCAAAAATAATGAAGGAGGTCAGATGATCAAAAAATCTCAATCGGAGCGGGGCCAAATTTCCATCATGGTAGGCATGATGATGATGACTTTCCTCTTCTTTTTTGCCTTTGTGATTAATACTGGAATGTTAGTGAATGCCAAAATTAACCTCCAAAACGCTGCCGACTTAGCCGCCTATGCAGGGGCAGCAGTTCAAGCGCGCCAACTCACTCAAATTTCCTATCTGAACTACGAAATGAGGCGCCAATGGAAAAAGCTCCTCTACCGACTTTATGTGGTGGGAAACATGTCCCAGGATTGGTTTCAACAAAATGATGGATCCGCAGGACCCATGCAGTACCGGCCGAATACGAGCGGCTCCTCTAACGTGGACTACCAGCTTCCAACGACCTGCATTATTTTTAATCCCAACGAAAACTACTGCCATATCACGGAACTTCCAGCAATTACGATTCCGCCCTCCAGTCCTTTGGACTCCATCACCAGTACTCTGATTACACAACTCCAATCGATCGAAAACATCCGTCAAATGAACTGCAAAACGATTGGCCAAACCAATATTCTGTTGAATATGTATTGGCTTTTTAATGCTGACCCCAATTTAATTGCGCTCACAAACAATACCTCCAGCCTTTCTCCTGACCAAATCAAAGTGCTCACGATTATTGCGGGTTACAGCCATGGATTAGGGATTGTTCCTCGAGAGGTGATCCTCCGATTCCGAATCCGTACGCTTGCAGGATACGTCAATACTCCTGCGCAGCAAAATGTCACACTTGAAAAAGCACAAAAATTCAGCCAAGGAATGGATCCAGCAGCTACAGAAAGAGTGCAGCAAGCGTTTTTTTCAGCTTACTATACATTAGGCAATCATACCTTCCCTGGAAGCTCAGTCCTACTCGATGAACTCCTTCCAGGAAACTCCACCCAAGCTCAACTTCTCGGACTGAAAGACATTAAGGAAAAAATTGATTCCTATGCCATTAACTTCACACTCAATGGACAATCGAACGGAAATCCATCCGCAACCCCTACGGCCTGTAAGGCAGAAATCGTTCCCATCTCGTTGGCTCAGCCGATTCCACTCGGTGTCTTTAAAGATCCCAGTATTTTAACTTATTATGCCATCCGTCTCACTGCAAAAGTGAATATTCTCTTCTCCCCTTTCGGCCAAATGGAAATGAAGGCTTACTCTGCTGCAATGCCTTTTGGAAGTCGCATAGGCCCCACTCCAGAACAAGGAGCCGTTTTCAGCACGCGATCGGGAGGCTCTACAAGCATGAATGCACAGGGTGGTCAAAATCTCAATAGTCTCCCGAACCTTCCCCTAGAAGAACAAGAAACCACAGCAAGAGGACAGGGCTGGGATCGCATTGAAGTTCTCTCCACAATGTATCATTTTTTAATCAATCCTACTGGGCAAGGCATTTCGAGCTCCATTACTACGGCTGATATGGAGAGAGCTTATCAACCAGCGATGGCTCCTAATCCCTATGAGGGAAAGCTTTACAATATTATCAATGACGAAGGACCTGATTCTTTTATTAAAAACTTTGGCACAGATGGATACGCTGCATTTTGGGCACCCGTATTTCCTCCCGATCAAATCAGCCAATCCATGACTTTGATCCAAAGTGAAATCAACGCGATGTTTGATGACTCCACCCAAGGATATTTGGGAGCAGGCCAAAATGCTATTTCCAATGTACAAAGCGATCTTGCCCAAGGGCTTCAAAACTATATTTCAAAAGATTTAGTAGCAGGTACCGGAGAAGACGGAGAAGGCGTCAACGTCGTTCGTATCTTTAATCCCTTCAAGGAAAAAATGGCTTCAGGTCAAATCGCTCCCACTTCAGCTTCCAATCCAAAATACTTTATGACTTCACCCGCTCAGTTTAAAACCTCATGGAATAGACCGACTGATAATAAATTTCGGCAGGAAGGACGCGTTGGATACAGTGTAAAATTTGTTGCTTTCGAAGCGCTTCAAAAAAAATTTAGTACAAACGGCTCAAATACTTTTAATAACGACTTACCACCCGATTCTGAATTAGATATTGACCTTCCTTTCATTAAACACTGAATTACTTGTTGCAAAGCCCCCACACCTATGGCTATTTTCGAATGAGAAGATTTTTTCGATCAATTAAAAGAGGTTATTATGGCAAAGAAAAAAGTAACACATTCTAAAAATAAAAAAAAAGTAGCTAAAAAACCAGCTCAGAAAGTAACTAAAAAACCAGCCCAAAAAGCTACGAAGAAAACAGCGAGAAAACCCGCTCAGAAAAAGGCTAAAAAACCTGCTCGCGCAGTTAAAAAACCTGCTCGGGCAGCTAAAAAGCCTACTCGCGCAGCTCCAAAGAAAGTTGCCCGTAAAAGTGCAGCTCCAAAAAAATCGGCACGTCCAGTCACTCGTCGCAAATCTCCGACTCCCGCTCCTTCCAAACCCACTCCTTTAGCACCCGCATCCACGCATGTGGGATCGACCCTGAGCGGCTTTGCAGGCGGTTTAGCGGGTGGTGCCGTAGGCTCAGCTTTTGGATCCAACTACGGTGAGCGGGGACACGATCACGAACACGATCATGACCACAGCCATGAACAGGATGATTCTGAAGAGTAAAGTCAAAACTAAGAAAGTTCCGCTGCCAAGCGGGACTTTCTTTCTAACAAATTTTTCCACCCAACAACAAGTAAGGGAGAGCCACTCATGGAAATGAGAGATGTGATTCACGGCTCTATTCTTATCCATCCTACTGAAATTCCCATCCTCAACTCCCCCTATTTCCAAAGATTAAGACAAATTAAACAACTCGGATTTGCTGAAAATTCTTTTCCTAGCGCAACCCATAATCGCTTTATCCATAGCCTAGGAGCCATGAAAACAGCAACTCAAGCGCTGCGTACAATCTTTCAAAAGCATCCTCATCCCGTTCTTTCACCTGCAAAATTATCCTCCTTTCGAGCTGTAGTGCGCCTTGCATCGCTTCTGCATGACATTGGACACGGCCCTCTTTCTCACGCAACTGAATTTGCAATGCCTGAAGTACGCAAACTTCAGTTACCCCATCTCCGCGAAGGACAAAGTACTTCCAGAAAGGCAACTCATGAAGATTATACTTTAAAAATGATCTTAGATTCTCCGCTCACTCCCTTGATCCAGAAAGCGGGTAAAAAACACGGATTTCAACCCCTCCATGTTGCTGGACTGATTCAGCCTCAACTCGAAGTTTTAGACGATTTCTTCATGGAAAACATCCGGGAGTCCTTTTCCCATTCCAGTCAGACAGTCGATTTTAGACCCCTTCTCCAGCAACTCATTTCGAGTGAACTCGATGCGGACCGAATGGACTACCTGAGACGCGATAGTCTTTATACGGGAGTCAGTTATGGCCAATTTGATTTCGACTGGCTGGTAGGAAACTTAACTTACCATATTCAAAAAAACCAATGTTACTTAGCCCTCCAACATCGAGCCCTCTATACTTTTGAGGACTTTCTTCTGTCGCGTTTTCATATGTTTTTGATGGTCTACTTCCACCATAAAAGTGTGATCTTCGATGAAATGTTGGGGCAGTACTTCCTGGAATCCGAAGATCAGTACTCTCTTCCAGCTGATATTGAAAAATATTGCCAATTGGATGATGCTCACCTCACTGCTCATCTTGCGCAAAGTTCCAATCCATGGGCACGAAGAATTATTGAAAAGAAACCCTATCGCATGCTTATCGAGCTTCACAGCGGGATTCCTGCAACGCAGACAGCAAATTTAGAGCATCAAGTGCTTCTCACTGAAATTCAAAAAAATTTAACTCACCAGAAAATGCATTACCTCAGTATTACTTCTACAAGCGAGCTTTCTAAATATTTCAGACGACCAGGCAATCCCATTTTTGTCCGATACGACAACCATTACAGTGATCCTAGTTTTATTCCTCTCGAACAATGTACGGATCTTTTTCAGAAATATTCGGAAAAAAGAACCATCACTCGCCTCTATGTTTCTCCAGAAAACTATCCCTTTTGCAAAAATCTAGGACGAACATCGTCCCTCCGCTAGGAAGCATCCCTTTTCCATTTAATACTACAACCCATTGCAGGTTTTTGCTCAAAAAGAGGCTCGCGTCCTTCTAAAACGTCGTCGAGTGCCATCGCAAGTTCGCGACGGGTCACGGCTTTCTCATCCTTCCAATGATCATCTAAACGGCCTTTATATTTCAAAAACCACTTTCTATCCTTCTCACCCTCGCCCTGATCCTGTGAACTATAAAGATAAAATTCAGGAGTACACACTGCGCCATAAGCTCGCGCTACTTCTTGAGTTTCATCCCAAAGATAAGGAAAAACAAAACCTTGCTCCTGAGATCGGACTTGCATGGCTTCGAAGCAATCCTCTGGATAACGAATCGCATCATTCGAGTTAATAGCGATGACCTGTACTCCGCGAGAACCATATTCCTGAGCCAATGTGTTCAAACGCCCCTGAATAGCGATCACATAAGGACAATGATTACAGATAAAAGCAATCACACAAGCTCGAGCACTCCTAAAATCATTCCACTTATAAGTCTTTCCGTCGATTCCCAATAATTTGAAATCAAGAGCCTCTGAACCTAAAGGAGTTAAATCTGAATAAACGGGTGCCATTGAGTTCGATTTTTAACTGAGAAACTCAATAAAAACAAGATCCACCTAACTGACTCGATTTGAACTTGTCTCAGCCACCAATATCTGTCAAAAATATCTCAACGATGTCACGCACTATTCGACTCATTCATGTTCGACAGAACAACCTTAAAAATATTTCAGTAGAATTTCCAGCCCGAAAACTGACTGTAGTCACGGGCCTATCTGGAAGTGGAAAAAGCTCGCTTGTATTCGATACTCTTTATGCGGAAGGGCAGAGACGCTACGTAGAAAGCCTTTCCACCTATACTCGCCAGTTTTTAGAGAAAATGCCCAAACCTGATTTAGATGGGATTCAGAATATTCCTCCCGCTATCGCACTAGAGCAAAAAAACCACGTCATTAATTCTAGAAGTACTGTCGGAACCCAAACTGAAATAGTAGACTATTTGCGACTCCTTTTTGCAAAAATAGGACATACTCAATGTATCGACTGTGGAAGTGAAGTACGTCGAACCCACTCCCAAACCATACTAGATTGGGCTGCAGAATGGCTACTAGGGCGTAAAGCTCTCATTGTTGCCCCTATCCATCCAGCGACAAAACCGAGCTTAAAAGAAGGAAAAAAGAAAAAAAAGCCCCTGAAAAATCAAGCTTCTGCATCTTCTAGCAGCCTGATTCAAGTTCTAAAAGAACAAGGATTTCAAAGAATTCTCATTCGTTCCTTACCCCATTCCTTCGAAGTTTTTGACTTAGACGAAGCCTCCTCCCTGGATCTCACTCAGCAAGAAGCTTTTGTAGTGGTTGATCGACTTCGCATTTCAGAAACTCCAGATGTGGATACTCGAGGCCGTCTACTCGATTCGATAGATCAAGCCTTAGCGATTGGAAAAGGAAAAATTGGTTTTTTCGATATGGAATCGAAAGACCAGCAAAGATGGAAAACTTTTGATGATCAATTTTCCTGTGTCAGTTGCGGACGCGAACACCGTATCCCAGAACCCAACCTCTTCTCTTTTAATAGCCCCATCGGAGCCTGTGCAAAATGCAGTGGATTTGGATTTACTCTCGACTTAGACGAAAATTTGCTGGTACCCGATCCTACTAAAACCTTAAAAAATGGCGCAATAGATCCCTTCTCTAAGCCCTCATTATCCGAATGGCAGAAAAATCTTTTTCAATTTGCTGAGAAAAATGGAATCTCCATCGGAAAGCGCTACAGCGAACTCACGCGTTCTGAAAAAAAACTGATTTGGCAAGGGAGTCCCGAAAATTCTAGCTTCCCAGGTATTCTGGCCTGCTTTGAAGAGCTCAAGCGCTGGAAATATAAACTTCATATTCGCGTTTTTATTCGAAGATATCAAAGCCAAACCCTTTGCACAGATTGTAAAGGTGCTCGACTGAAGCCGGAAGCACTTGCAGTCCAGGTGGCAAAAAAATCTATCTCAGAGGTATTAAATGCTTCCGTCCTCGAGTCCCTTCAATGGATCCGCTCCATCCCGCTCAACCCCAATGAGCGAAAAATTGCAAACGAAGTCTTTAGCCAAGTGGAAAGGCGACTCTCCTTTCTAGAAGAAGTCGGAGTAGGATACCTCACTCTTTCTCGGCTCGCTAAGACCCTTTCAGGAGGAGAATTTCAACGGATTAACTTAGCTACCCAATTAGGAAATGGACTTTGCGGCACTTTATATGTCTTAGATGAACCCTCGATTGGACTCCATGCTGCTGACACAGCCCGGCTCATTCAAGTCCTCGAGCGACTCCGTGACCAAGGAAATTGCGTGGTAGTTGTCGAGCATGATCTAGAAGTCATGAAAGCAGCTGACTGGTTAATTGAACTCGGACCTGGAGCCGGCAAGCTCGGGGGAGAACTCATGGCTCAAGGTAACGCCCAAGATCTCATTCAAACCCCTGGATCGCTGACGGGAAAATACCTTTCTGGAGCCTTTCGAGTCGAAAGGGAACGGCCGCTCCGTCCTCCTCCACAAAAATTCATCGTACTGAAGGGCTGCCGAGAAAATAATTTAAAGAATCTAGATGTTTCCTTCCCGCTCGATCGACTGGTAGTCGTGACAGGAGTTTCTGGATCTGGAAAAAGTACTCTGGTTCATAAAACCCTTTATGAATCCCTTTCTCGAATTTTTTACCGTTCTACTGAGCAAGCCGGTCAATTCGATCGTCTCTTTGGAACAGAACAAATCCGAGGAGTCGTTCTTTTGGATCAAACGCCGATTGGAAAATCTTCTCGATCCAATCCTGCTACCTATCTGAAAGCGTGGGATGAAATTCGGAGACTTTTTGCTCAACAAGCCCTGTCGATCCGCCGAGGTTACACTCCCCAGCATTTTTCTTTTAATGTCGACGGAGGACGTTGTCCCATCTGTAAGGGGGAGGGTGAAATCACACTCGATATGCACTTCATGGCTGAAATCAAATTACCCTGCGAAGAATGCAATGGAAAAAGATTCAAAAAAAATGTTTTAGATGTCCAGTACCGCGGCAAAAACGTTTATCAAATTCTTCAGACCACCATTGAAGAAGGCTATGAGCTGTTTCGGGACAACCCGATCCTCGTGAGAAAACTAGGCCTTCTTCGAGACGTCGGACTCGGTTATCTGCAGCTAGGACAATCTGCAACCACACTTTCCGGTGGCGAATCCCAACGCTTAAAAATTGCATCCACACTCGATAACAAAACTTTGTCTCATCTCCTTTATATTTTTGATGAGCCCACTACAGGACTACATTTAGAAGATATTAAAAAACTCATGTCAGTGATCCACGACCTTGTGGAATCCAAGCACAGCGTCATTCTCATTGAACATCACCTCGATGTCATTGCTCAGGCGGATTGGGTCATCGATTTAGGCCCAGGAGGTGGTACAGAAGGAGGAAATCTCATTGCACAAGGTTCTCCTGCCCAGTTATCAACTCAGCCTCAATCCATTACGGGCAAAATACTCAAACAACAAGGCTATCGATGGAATTTGCCCGCTTCCAGTCGGAGATAGCTATGAAACTGTTCTGCCATCTCTGGAATCAAACAAAAACTTTCACTCAAGCCACACCCAAGATCGTTCTCCTGCATGGAATGGGAGGAACGGGTGCCCTCTGGAGGCCAATAGCAGCATCTCTCGAGGAAAAAATGGCAGTTCTAGCACCTGACCAAAGAGGACATGGTAAAAGCCTCCTTTCCCCCACTCCAGAAATCGAAGATCCACTCCACTTCACTCCGTTGAGCTACGGACAAGATGTAGCCGAAACCCTCCGCGCCCTCCACTTTCATCCTACCTGGATTTTAGGTCACTCCATGGGAGTCAGAACCGCGGTTGCAACAGCACATCTCATGCCCAATGAGATTCAAGGATTAATTTTAGTGGACCTCGGTTTTGCGGGATCAGCAGGAGGAGGTTTAGGAATCACTTTGGCTCACTTCCTCAAAATCCTTCCAGAAAAATTTCCGTCCCGCAAAGAAGCAAAAGATTTTATGCATTCTCATTGTCCCGATCCATCCATTGCGCGGTATCTCCTGGCTGTATCCACTCTCCACTCAGACGGACAGATCACTTTTCCATTTGACCACAGTGCTTTAATACAAACCATTGAAGAGGCAGAAGACTTTTCTCTCAGAGACTGGCTTAGAGACTTAGGTTCCAAAGAGATTCCGATCCTAACACTGAGGGGGAAAAAAAGTTTAGTCTGGAGCAAAGAACAATTCGATGGGGAGAGAGAAACTTTCTCAAAACAAAAAACTTTTTTTTTCAAAGAAGTCGATGAGGCTGGCCATGGTCTTCCTTTTGAGCAAAGGAACACCTTTCTTTCCATCATTCAAGAATTTATGAATCATTACATATGAAATGGGCGATAGAATCCGCTGGACGAGAGTTAGAGGATGATAAGAATGATTCGAATATTAAAGGTTCACGAGCCGCAGCTGCTCGGAAAGACCCTGCCTGAGAAGGCAATTTTACCTTCCCCAAAGAGCGAGGATGAAGCAAACTGTTTTTATTGCCTTCATTATCCCAGCATTTAAGTTCTCCGTCGATACGCAAAGCACAAGCATGGTCCGAAGCAAGGGAGACGCCAATCACCTCTCCCAGATCTTTATGTCTTAAACCTGCATATTCCATACAATGAATGAACCAAGGCATTCTATAAAGTATAAATCAAATAATAATGTGGTGTATTCCTGTAAGTACCACGTCATTTGGTGTCCTAAGTATCGA
>CAIYTD010000143.1 GCA_903928955.1 Oligoflexia bacterium
AAGGCCCTCGTCAGCGGGGCTAGCAACAAAATCCCCATGATCAAAAAAACCAGTAGGAACCCTCGGTGCACCACCCCCGCCCGCTCCAAGATCACCGAAAGCTCCGGATGAAGGAGCACCAGCTCCTCCTCCAGAGCCTCCAAGGCCTGAACCCCCTTGGCCACCGGGAATTTCAATCCAAGCTGTGCCTTGCTTCCCATCGGGCAAAGTAAAATTCATGGCCCATGCGTTGGATGCGATTAATACTGCTAGAACTACGATAAGTTTCATGAAAAACTTCTTTCTGATTATTTTCCTTGATTCTTAAACTAAGATTTCTGTTTTGTATACACTATTATAATTGACGCTCAAGCTCTGTTGAAATGACATACAACTAATTCAGTTGATTAGTCTTTCATGAGCACTGCCTCAGTTCAGTTTCACACCAATAATAAACTGTATATTGATCAGAATAATAAATTGACTGTTTATTTCTTTTATTATATTAAACATTTTAAGATGAAAAGACTTCCATATAAAAGACTAGGTAAATTCATAAAACGGGCTCGAATGAAGAAAAATCTTCTATCCAAAGATGTTTCCTTTGCGCTTGGTTTAGATCCCTCCTATTTTTCAAACATAGAAACAGGCAGGGAGGCTCTCCCTTGGAGTCTTATCAAACCCCTCGCCCACTTGCTGGATATCAATTATTTCGATCTCTATTTTTATAATTTAAGCAGCAAACGAACAGCACCTCATAGCATAAGTGCCATCATGAAAACGGTCTCAGACCCTCTGGAGCTTGAAGATCTCATAAAAGAATACTCCAACGACAGCGATGAAATAAAGATTCGCTTTGTACAAGCAGCGAGTGCGGCGCTGGGGAGTAAAAAAGATACTGTCCCAGTGGCTATCAAGGCGGATCAAAATCGCCCCTTTTTTGGGATTTTCTCAAAACTTGCAGAACTTTACAAAAGTTCTTATAGCCGGTAAGGGCTTGAATTAATTTTAAAAACTCGGGTTATAAAAGCGGCGAGAGCACGGCTTGGAGGCGAAAAAGAAGATTTACTAGGTGAAGCTACGCTTCTCTTGCTCTGGATGACTTACTGATAAATAAACATAATATGTATAAAATTTAGTTATCTTTATGGTGCTGTACGACTAAAAACCCCACTACTGTCAGTACATTCGGTATAAAAATCACTTTCATTGGTTCCTCTGGTGGTACTAGATACTTCAACAACTTTCAGCTCTCCAGTCCAAGCTTGATCAGAAGTAGTTGTAAGGCAAAATAGATTGCCTATCTGATAATTACATAACTGATTTTCTCTGTATTGCCCCTGTAAGGTTTTACAAAACTGAATAGTAATTCTTCTTCTCTGAGTAATTTCTGATTCAGTACCATTTGGAAGAGATAAATCTAAGCAATATTCAGGATCATTTTCATGACGACAAATACACCTTCCTATTACACTAGCTGCAAGACTTTTTGAAGATCCAGGTGATCCAGGTGATCCAGGTGATCCAGGAGAGCTATTCTCTGGATTTTCACGTGAACAAGCACCCAACAAACAAATTCCAATTACAAACATCAACGACTTAGACTTTTTAAATTTCATATTTTTTATTATTTTTAATAATTAACATGTCACACTTTAAACTAAAAAAGTCAACATTTAATAATAAATATGTACTTAACATCAACCCTCCCCCGCCCCACCCAAAAAAAAATCCCGCTCCGCCTCGCGGCTCTTCACTAGCCC
>CAIYTD010000144.1 GCA_903928955.1 Oligoflexia bacterium
CTCAGACCGAACAGGCGCGAACAATGCGCTTGCAGGGCACTCAGCGAAAAAGGCAGCGGCGCCGACTCTGCACCGGGCTTGACCGTTGACACCAGCACGGTGGCCTTGCCGGCCGCCTTGTCTCCAGCCGAGGCCTCCTGCTGTGGCCTGCCACTCGTTTTAAGCGATTGGGGTGGATTTGCAGGATTTACTTCTTTAAACTCTTCATGCTATCTCGTCGCTACCCAGCTTCAAACAGAAGGCCTTCATCTTTCATCGAAGAGCTTCCATCAAGGGATTACCTCACAAGCAACTGACCTGAGTAAATTCAATCTCAATCAACTCAGACTAGAAAGAAGCCGAATTGCAAAACAACATCTATCGATTGATGCCATCTCTCATTCGTTAAAAGAAAATTATTCTCATAAATTTTTTCAATTCTGTGGTTTTAATGACCTCATCCATGAACAAGTTAAAGCATTTAAAAAGGCCATCCCATTCCCGCAAGGACCGAAAAAAGGGACACTATATGAAAAAATCTATGAAGCCTATCTCCAAGAGACCTAAATCGGCGTACCAAGACTTACTAAAAATAATTAAGACCCCGACTGCAAGACCAACCCCCTTCCAAACAACGAAAGGGAAATATAGAATAAGCCAATTCATTAAAGAATATGTCTTCGCTGTAAAAGCATTTTAAAATCTTTTATCTTGATCTCTATATAGAAAACTTAGCTAAATAAATCGGAACTGATCAGCGGGTTAGGTCATAAAAGTTGGGAACTTTCCATCGAGGAGGAGCTTTAGCCCCTCAGTTGGATTTACGCGATTTTTGCGACATTTGGAGATATAGCTCCGAATTTGACAAAATTGCTTCGCTCCGCTCATGGATCGTAAACAGCCTGATATTTTTTGCTGTACCTTTGTCATACGAATATCATCTCCCCCTTGGTTATTCGTAAAGGGAACCGATGACTCTCTCATGAATCTCAAAATTTCTGCCTCGTAATCTCTCAGGCGCTCTAGAAGATTCCTGAACTTTGACTGCTTAGGCTTCCCCCTTTTTCCTTCTTTCTTTTCTCCGATCGGACACTCTGCTTCAGCTTGAGTTAATATTGTTCGATATTTTTTCTAAAAAGAAACTTGCCGCTCTTGAGTTAGATTTCCGGTTTTACATTTTTCATCATTTATTTCATTTCATAGGTCAAACATTCGCTTCTTGGAGTTCCGGCGCACCAATCCAGTTCACGCAGATGCTGAGCATTACAAAAAGAATGCTTACGGTTCTAACTGAAGTAGGGTTTCCAATGGTCATGGCAAAGCGTCCCACAGAAAAGGGGAAGTATACCCCATTCGATCTATCGCCTCCTTAACCCCGCTTTTCATCTGTATAAAAGACTGTAACGTTTGCAGTACGACGTCTGTCGACCCCACACAGGCCATAACTCCAAGAGTGAACTGATGAAAATTGAATTCAAAAAAACATGTAAATTCTGTCAATCAATTTCGACATACTTCTTTAAAAAAGATACTGACCACTTACAATAAATCGAAAATTAACTTCAATTTCTTTCAAAGAACAAATACCCTCGATCGTAGAGCCATTTCCCTTTCCACAATGAAATCTTTATAGACTTTTTATTA
>CAIYTD010000145.1 GCA_903928955.1 Oligoflexia bacterium
ACAAACAAAAAAGAAGGAGAATTACTTGTGTACAGTGTTTCTCCATTAGTTAATGACACTTCGAATAAATTTAAAAACCGATATGAAATTCATTTCTGGAAAATGTATAAAAATAGATTAAAAAATATAATTCAAAAAAACGGATCCAGAAATAGCAAAAGCAAAATCTGTACTCAAGGTGAAGCCTGTACCTGCGCCTAATCTCCAGTTTTTATTAACATTAAGTACATAAGAGGGATTTACCGAAAAAGTAGTACTCATGAAATAGGATGAATAGTAAGTCTCATTTAAATCGATACTCCATTGTCTATCTGCTTTCGAATGAAAATCAAAGACTAAGTCGAGTGTAAAATCTGGAAAGCTCAGAAACTGATTTGTTGCTGTCGCCCAAGCCGAGCCGTTCATGATGGGCCAATGAGTACTGCTTGACGACTCTAAATAAGGTAAGAAATGATCTACAAAGTCATTATAGTGATAAAAATGCGCAGCCACTTTTGCAGTCCAAAGTCGATTCGGAGAATAAGTCAACTCAGGACCTGTTAAAAATTCCAAAATACTCCCTCCAGTTGTGTTTGGAGCGCCTATTGAAATACGCCTATAATTTTTAGCTCCCACGACATGCCGAGCAACTCCCATCTGGAGCGCAATTTTTAAATTTGGATATAATTTTTTGCTTCTTTCCCTTTCTGGATCATCGATCGTCTCTTCAAACTCATCTCCTTCAGTCGTTTTGACTTCAGAAATTCCCTTGTTTTGTTCATTTTCTTTCACAATTTGTAATAGACGTTCATGTCGATAATACTGACGAGCATCGTTCGAATCGTAATCTTCTAGTGAATTTTTATTTCTCTTAAAAAGCGAGTTTGTCAACAAAATATACTCTAACTGAAAGACTGCAGCTCCCCGCGAATAATTTTCTGCAGGCATAGCATCCCCACCTAAGCGCAGACTCATATCGAAGTGAGAGGAAACCTGAAAATCGACTCCAGCGTAAAGCGAATAGGCATCGTCGCTAATGACAGGATCTACCTGAATTGCTAATGAAGTCGATCGATTGTAAACAGCACCCAAAATCCAAGAAAAAGGAAGGCTGCTAGGCAATTCTATAGGCTTTAAAGAGGGTTCTTGTCGATCCCTCTCTAATGGAAACGCATTCGATGTCTGCAACGGGATAGTGCTGATATCAAAAAACTGTTTTGAAACCTCAATCCATTCTGAAAAAACCCCTGCAGAACTAAAACTTGTAGAAGATCTAATCGATTCCTCTATGTTCCCCCAGCAGAGACTTGAATTCAAAATTAACCCAATCATACCCGATTTAATCCACGACATTTTCACACATTGTAGCAATCAATTTTTAATGAGATCAAGGTTTACTCTTATGATAGGGTGGGGCTGTTCAACTTTTAATTACAACTGAGGAGAAGGTCAAATATGAATATTGCACTTTTTAACTTAGATGGCTCCATGTTCTTGCTGCGGTGGTTCCATTTTTTCTTTGGAATCATCTGGATTGGTCTGCTTTACTACTTTAATTTTATTCAAGGATCCTTTTTTGCAGAAACGGATACTGGAACCAAATCTAATGTCATTCAAAAACTTGTCCCTCGAGCTCTCTGGTGGTTCCGCTGGGGTGCTATGTATACGGTACTGACAGGGGCCCTGATTTTGGGAATGAGAGGACACCTCGACGGGGTCGCAATTTTTGAAACCTCTTGGGGGATAGCGATCCTCACCGGTGCTAGTTTAGGCCTCCTCATGTGGGGCAATGTTTGGTTTGTGATCTGGCCCAATCAGCAAATCGTCATCGAATCAGCAACTCAGACTGCAAAAGGGAATAAAGCCCTTCCAGAAGCTGCAAAAGCTGCTGCTCGAGCAGGAATTGCTTCTCGCACAAATACTTTATTTTCTATTCCCATGCTTTTCTTCATGGGAGCAGCCAGTCATTTGCCCATTGCAGTGAATGCCAATGCTCATCTTTCCATTCTCGCTGGAGTCATTGCCGTCATTCTCCTTATTCTAGAAGCAAATGCACTTAAAGGTAAAACAGGTCCTTTGACAACAGTGAAAGGGGTTATTACCAGTGGTTTTATTCTGACTGCTATTTTATATTCTCTCATCGAGATCCTGGTGAAATGATTCAGAAACCCTATCTGGTCACTTTTCTCATTTGCATTTTCACTCTACAGGGGTTCAAC
This sequence comes from Oligoflexia bacterium, assembly GCA_903928955.1. Taxonomy (GTDB): domain Bacteria; phylum Bdellovibrionota; class UBA1018; order UBA1018; family UBA1018; genus CAIYTD01. The sequence goes on from CAIYTD010000145.1 coordinate 2,199, forward strand.
TGTCAAAAAACTGAGAAAAATCAGCCTACCCTGCCCTCATTAGCCCGGGGCAGGGTGATTTACCAAACCCAATGTATCGCTTGTCACAACGCAAACCCTCGCCAACCCGGGTCGTTAGGCCCAGATGTATTTGGCTCAACAAAAGATCTTTTGATAGCTCGTATTCTAAAAGGAGAATACCCTATCGGATATCAACCTAAAAGAAAAAGCCACGTAATGGTGGCTCTTCCCCATCTCCAAAATGAAATCGACTCGATCTATCTTTTTCTCAATACACCCTAAAGAACTATCTCAGAGAAAAAAGAAACTTGATATCTTCATCATTGAAAGCTAAACCAGCTCCTAAAATAATGATGGGCTGCGTAGTCCCTGGATAATATCGCAGAGATTCCAAGCCAGCCCTTAAATATAAGCCCGGATAGGGCTGCCCCGTGAGGACTATCCTGCCATCGATAGCAGCTGCTGCATTCCGAAAATAACAATCTCCCTTTAAAACAAGTCGATCTTCTAAGCCTTTAGGACCTAGACGCAGAGAAAGCGAAGCAGCTCCATCACCATAAAGAGCTCCTACTGCTCCATCAATTCGAGAGGTAAAGAGCTTTCCCAACTGTGCAGTAAACAAAATCCCTGTTTGATCCACTACAGTAGTCTGAGTAGTTTGAGAAATTCCACCCGCTGTAGTGGTCACAGTGCTACTAGTCAATTTACCTCGAGGATCCATGGCAATACCTAAAAGATAATAATGACTTTTTCTGGGCCAAATACTCAATTCAAACCAAGCACGGGCACCATTATAAGCGGTGAGTTGAGTTGCTCCTAAATCTACTATAAATTGAATTTCAGAGACCTTGTTGAGCAAATGATTAATATTTCGAATGGCTTCCCGAAGTTCCTCTGCATAGATAGGATCATTCAGAAGCATTCCCACTGACCCTTTTCCCTGATTGACTCGAGTCATCATATCCCGAAGTTGTTCAATTGCATCCTCTAATTTAGCAAGAGAACGTTGTGCAGTTTGATTCAACCCCCCCTCGGGAGCCAAAGTCTTCGAGGCGTTTTGCAGCGTTTGATTCAGTTGCTTCATTGTTGATTGAAGCTGCTCGGGATTAATCGCTTGTTTCAAATTATCAGTGAGCCCCGACATCTGATGCACTAATTCGTCTACTCGTTTCACTAAATGCTGAATATCTTGAGATTCTGCTGCCACAGGGATCTCTCGTCCCCCATTATTTTTTGAAAAGGAAGAGGTTTCAGCCCAGCCACTTGGCTCAACCCACTCTGTCAGCTGATCGAGAAAGGAGCTCACACGAAAGAAAGAAACTCGCTCTGAAGGCAAAGGGGTAGGAGAAAAACTCCGCTTATTATCTTTAGGAAATTCACCGTTTAAGTATTTTACTGGCTTGAGCTCAACAAATTTATCCCCTAAGAAGCCTTCTCCACGAATATAAGCCCGCGTGGATGGCAATACTTCTACTGGAGCTGTAATGCAGATTCCGAGAGTCACGTGAGTTTCATTGAGCATCACTGACTTCAGATAACCGATCTCAATACCCAAAGACCGAATCGGTGATTTTGTTTTAAGACCCGTTGCATCCTCTACACTAATTTCAACCAATTGACAGCCCCGCCACCAAAAAGGTCGGCCATTCATCAGGATGGTGATGGCCCCAATCAGCAGAAGACCAAAAATGGAAAAAAGCCCTACCTTTAATCGAGTCGTATAACTAGCATGAGCTGTATTCATGAATTACATCACCTTAAGTGTTTTAAATCCTAATGGAAGGATGGAGGTCAGTAAATAATCACTAAAAAGAATCGATAAACATGTGGCAACTACTGTATTCCGAGTTGCCTCTCCCACCGCTCGAGCACCTCCGTAAGCCTGAAAACCACAGAAGCACCCCAACCCAGTCAAAATGAGTCCAAAAACCCCAGACTTCACAAGACAATGCAATACATCAACCTGATCCACCATTTTAAAATATTGATGCCAATAAATAGAATACTGTAAATCCATTACTCCGCAGGCAACCACACAAGCAGAAACAGACGCCACTAACGTAAAAAAAATAGATAATAAGGGCATCATTAAAAAACCTGCAACAACTCGGGGAGAAACTAAATATTCAATGGGATTTACCGCCATCACCTCTAAAGCATCAATCTGCTCAGAAATTTTCATACTTGAAATTTCAGCAGCCATAGCTGCTCCCGCTCTTCCAGTCACCATAATAGCTGCCATTACTGGAGCGAGTTCTCGAAATAATGTCACACCCACTGTACCACCTACTAGGGCCTCTGCTCCAAAACGATGGAGTGAAACGTAGAGCTGAAACCCTAAAACTCCTCCCATAAAAAGACCTGCAGCAACATTAATTCCTAACGAACTCACACCAATGAACTCACATTGCTTCAAAAATAGACCGCGTCGCTTCCAAATATATCGAAACGAGCAAATCGTTTCGTACATAAAAAGGGAAAAATCTCCTAATAAAATGATGACAGATTCGGTCATATAAAGGACGTTCACAATTAAACTAGTTAAAACCAGAATAGAGCGAAAGACAAGGAAAACAATAGAAAGAATAAATTGATTAAAAATATGATAATCAAGCCTCACTATGCATCTCTTACCTACACAAGTTGAACCATTAAGCCCGATTGAAATTTTCATTGCCTGGAATAATGGAGAAAAATACTCTCTCCCCTACAAGGAGATCCGATACCATTGCCCTTGTGCTGGATGCGTCGATGAAAATACTGGTCAACGCACCCTGGAAAGATCCTCTATACGGCCTGATATTCGGGCAACCCAAGTCCAGCTAGTAGGCAGATACGCACTCCAAATGACGTGGAGTGACGGCCATGATACCGGCATGTATCATTATGATCGCCTTTATGAACTCTGCCAAAAACAGGGCAAGCACCTCTCTTCATGAGTATGGAAAACTCTATTCGCGAGCAATACGAAAGATTCCCCTATCCACCTGGCAACTTCCTAGCGCTACCTAAACGCAACCAAGGCCAAAGCCTTCGCTACGAACTGGGCAGCCAGTTGACGCAGGGATCTGAGAAATCTCACCAGGGAAAACGTATTCTTGTTGCAGGCGCAGGAACCTTGGAAGCTTTGGTGGTTGCCCAAATGCATCCCTTAGCTAAAGAAGTAGTTGCTGTAGATTGGAGTGAAAACTCCCTCAAACAACTCCATAGAAGGATCCTTTTTGCGCGGCTAACCCGATTTCCACTCCGCATCCCACCGATGCGACTCATCTGTGGTGACCTGTACCAAGTTCTAGAATCAGAACTCCCTTTTGATTATATTCTCGCTTCCAATGTTATTCACCATTCTTCCGACCCAAAAAAACTCCTCTGTTTCCTCTCCAAAAAACTCAAAATCGGAGGATTGCTTCGATTAGTCACTTACCCTCAATCGAGCAGAATATGGATGAGACAAATCTCGCTGTGGTTTCATGTCCACGGCGTAACATCCTCAACTCCTCGCCTCGTACAAAAATGCCGACAACTGATTGACCTATTCCCTCAACACCACCCCATTCGGCTTTGTTTTGAAACTTGCCCGGAATCTAAAACTCAAACAGGTATCGTCGACGCCTGGATGAACGCTTGCGAGAACCCTCTGTCTCCCTTGGAATGGAAATTAGCGAGCCTTACTGCTGGTCTGCGCCCCCTAGGCGAAACACAAAGGACTTCCTCACGATCTTCCTTCTTAGATGAAATCTGTCCCGAACTTCAAGCTCTGGAATTCTGGGATAAACTACAAATCCTCGATGATTTGTTAGAAATTTGCGCTAATCCAACCCTCTGGTTCGAACAGGAAGTCCCACCAAAAGAACCTCCTCTCCCCCTTCCTTCTGCAAAAGAAAAGTTAGAATTCCATCCCAGCACGCACTTAGGAATGGAGTTTAAAATTCCTTCTAAAATATTTTGGGAAATGAAAAAAGGCCTTTTGAAAATAGAAAAAATTCTACAAAAATCTGGAATTTCATTCAATTTAAAAAATTTATTTGAACGTTTCATAAAAGAAGTCGGACCCAGAGTTGACCCTCAAAATCCAAACAAAACTTTAATCGGTCTTGCATTATCCGACTATCCTCTCAAGGATATACTAAACACCCAAATACCGTGGAGCTCACAAGACTGGGACTCTCTTCAATCTCAGTACAAAGGAAAAGCCGTATTGACCTGCCCTCTCTCTCAAATGGATTCAGACTCGAGCAAAGATTGGAAAAAAGTAGAGCAAAAATTACAACTTCAATTTGGACATTTAGGGAGTACCATTCCAATCAGGATTATAATTTAGAATACAAGAAGTTTCCAGTCATGGATTGATTTTATGTCCTCGAATAATTCTGTTTCAATTTCTTCACCTAAAATACTCAATCCATCTTGACCTTTTACTTGTAAAGCTTCGATATAATCTTCCAAACTTCTCCGATCATATATTTCGTTTTCGACTCCTAAGCCCGCTAACTTAAAGTATGCTCTACCTCGATAATAATAGATTTTAGCGCGGTTGAAATCAGAAAAAGCATTCATTTTTTGTCCATCATTCCAGGCTAAAGC
>CAIYTD010000146.1 GCA_903928955.1 Oligoflexia bacterium
AGGGAATGTTGCAAATCAAAAAATAAAAGATGAGGCTCGAAAGCAGGCTGAATCGCTCTTGAAAAAGTCTGTGCCTCCAGCTATTCAGGAGCAATTTAAGAGTTTGTTTCACTGAACTGAGTTTCTAAAAAAGGAGTGGAAATGATGATAAGGTTAAATCAAAAAGCACTTAAACGGAAATTTTTGTGTTTTATTTTATTTGGATTTTTAATGGGATGTTCTTCCGAGCAAGTAAAAAACCATGCTAAAGAATCAGCCGCTCGGTATTGGCAAGACAAAGCTTATCCAGGCAAAGGATTTGATATTCAGGTAGTTGAAGCTGAAAAAGCAGAAGGCGGACTTTTTCGGATAAAAGGTATTGTGGATGGTGAAACTCGAGTAGGAACTTTTAATCCTGAGACAGAGACTTTTTCAGAAGGTTATTATTCACTCGCTCATGAGCGGAATAAAAAAATTGCAGAACTGGAGCAAGAAAGTAAATACTTTAAAGAAAAAGTGGATGCCTTAGAAAAAGAAAACTATAAGCTCAAGGTGCAGCTCAGCAATTTGCAGGGAAGTGATGAAGACGAAGACAAGAAAGACAAGGAAGAGAAGAAAAAACCTTAGAAGGAATCATTTGAAAGGGATCTAAGAATGATTCGAGCTTCTATTGATCTAGGAACCAATACCTGTCTTTTGTTAATAGCTGACTGTGATCAGCAGAGTTCTCAGCAGAGTTCAATGATTCGTAAAGTACTCAGAGATCAAGCAACGATTGTCCGATTGGGACAGGGTGTTGATGAAAAAAAAATGCTTCAACAAGCTCCTATGGAAAGAACTCTGAGTTGTTTAAAAGATTTTGCAGAAAAAATACGTGAGTTAGGAATAACTCCCGAAAAAGCAATTTGTGTAGCTACCAGTCAAGCTCGGGACGCAAAGAATAGTGCAGAGTTTTTTTCAATGATTGAAAAACAAACTGGATTTCTATTTCAAGTGATCTCTGGAGAGGATGAAGCAAGGTATACTTTCTGTGGGGCGATTCTTCCGGGGATGGATGTGAAGGCGACTTCTGTTCTGGATATTGGAGGAGGAAGCACGGAGATCATGTCTTTTGGAAATGCTCAAAGTGTCGATATGGGTTCGGTGAGGTTCACTGAGAGATTTTTGAAATCAGATCCTGTTACCGATGACGAGTTGGGGGCATGCCAGGAGGCAATCGATCACCAGCTTCAATCATTTCACTTCTGGAACGGTATCCATCATTCTTTAGTAGCTGTAGCAGGTACCGCTACTACTTTGGCTGCTTGGCACTTAGGATTGAAAGAGTATTGTCCTGCCCAGGTAGATTTAGTGAGTTTAAGTCGGGCAGAGATTCAGGGAATGGTGAGGGAGTTAAAAAAGAGAACTCTGAAAGAACGTCGCGAGCTTCCTTCTGTGGAGCCTTTGAGGGCAGATGTATTGTTGGCAGGGGCTATGATTCTTTGGAGAACGCTAGAAGTCTTACATTTTTCGAGTTGTAGGGTGAGTACCCGTGGACTTCGGTATGGCTTGCTATTGAATCGCTAAACGGTGATTTTAGACATCCAAGTCCCGCCTTAATGAATTGGCTAGTTTTTGATCTTTTAGAGCGAGGCGCTTGAGTAAGGACTCTCGAAATACGGGGTCTGCAACTTTTAACATGTCTAGGATTTGTTGAAACCCATTTATTGGGATAGGAGTTTCTTCGTCAGATTTATTTTCGGGCTTGTTTCCGGGCTTGTTTTTTAAACTGGATGGAGTGGGGAGTTTGCTCATAGAATAGGATTATCTCTTGAAGAGAGGAAGAAGAAAATAGTTAATATTTGCCTATTGGATTATTTATCTTCATTTAAAGTGTAGTATTTTTTTTGAAAAGCAATAGAAAAGATTCTGGTGATCATCCATTCCGGCAAAAGGCGTTTCAGCCAAAAAGTAGCTTGAACATCTTTTCCGCAGCGCACTCGAAGCGGCATTTTTTTCATTTCTGCTAAGTCAACCAGGGTTTTAGCCATTTGGATGGCATTTGGGATATGCGGGGCATGAGAGAGACTTTCTTTGAATTTTTTATAATTTTCTGTTGATTCTTTGTAGGGAGAGGTCTGAGAGAAAGATCGCATTCCCCAGAGAATGTTAGATCCAAATTCAGTCAGGAATCTTCCAGGTTCTACAATACTTACTGGAACTTTAAATGGTTTTAATTCATGATAAAGTGATTCAGCAAAGCCTTCTACGGCATACTTGCTTGCGCAATAGAGACTTACAAGCGGCATACCCGTTATTCCAAGAACAGATGAAATAAAAATGATTTTACCTTTTGTTTTTATGAGGGCAGGAACCAGTGCTTGGGTAGTTAAAACAGTGCCAAAAAAATTTACTTCCATTTGCTTGCGAATTTGCTCTTCGCTGAGATCTTCGAGTGCACCTACTTGAGCATAGCCGGCATTGTTAATCAGGCAATCGAGCTGATTTTTGAATTTATTTTGAATGAAAACTGAAATTTTTTGAATTTCTTCGGATGAGGTCACATCCAAAGAGCAGATTTGAATTTGTTCTCCGTATTTTTGAAGTTCTTCTTGAAAGATCTGGATTCGATCTTCTGAATTCCTTAAAGTTGCAATGACTCGCCATCCTTGCTCCAGAAAAAGCGTGGTGGCTCGTCTTCCAAATCCTGTAGAACTTCCAGTAATGAGTACGGTACGTTTTTTTGTTTCGGCCATTTGTTCAATTAACGAATTTGGATTCATTTGCCAATGAATATGTTGTTCTACTGAGGCAGGGTGTTGGAGATTGAAAGCATACTGAATTAGTGTTATATTGTGCCCTTCATGACGACGACAAAAATATCTACTACAGAAATAAAGTTACTCGGACAGCGTATTGTGCTGAAATCTTCTGAGACTGATCCGGAAATCATTGCTCAGGTAGTCCAGCTAGTGACTTTGAAGTTGAGCGAAGCGGAAAGTCGGAGTCGAGGGGCAGCTCCTCATCAGGTTGCTCTGGTTGCCCTTTTGGATTTAGCAGAAGAATACGTGAATGCTAAAAAAAGAGCTTTAGATTTTAAACAACAATTAGATGATAAATCGAGCCACCTTTTAAGCTGGGTTGAGGCCGAATTTAAATGATTCTGGAGAGCGAAAGTCAAATCCGACAAAGGGTATTAAAGCAACGCAATAAGCTTTCTAGGGAGGAAGTGTCGCGATTAAGTGAAAAAATCTCAGCTCGTTTTTTGCTTGAATCGGGTTTTCAGGAAAAACCGATTCAGAATTTGAATGTGGGTATGTATTCTGCTCTTCCTACGGAGTTTAATTTAAGACTATTGTACGAAAAATTATCTGCCTGGAATTGGAAATTTTATTTCCCAAGAATTACGGATCTGAATGAAAGAAAAATGGATTTTATTGAAGTGCCGCATTTGCTTGAAACAGTTGACTCCCCGTTGTTTTGGAATTTAGGTGCATATGGAATTCAGGAACCTCATCGGCGTCATTTGGCAGTAGATCCGAACATTCTCGATCTTATTTTTGTTCCAGGAGTCGCTTTTGGTGAGCAAGGTGAGCGGATCGGGATGGGGGCTGGTTTTTACGATCGCTTCCTTCCATCGGCTTCTCATGCGTTGCGAGTCGTTTTGGCCTTTGATTTTCAAGTTTTTCCTCAACTTGAACAAAAACTATTGGATCAGCAAGTGCATTGGATTTTTACGGAAAATAGAAAATGCATTACTCCTCAAGCAGTAGATTTTGTTAAAAGGTGGGTGGAATGATGTATTTTTGGACAGCATGGGACCGCTTATTTAGAAAATCTGCTGCTTCTTCTCAAAAAAGAGCGCCTTTGACTGTAAAGACTCAGGTTGAGGCTCAGCCTCAGCTTCCTACGTACTTAGATCCAGAAGATCAGGTGCGGAGGCTATTGGCAATTGCCTTATCCAGGCAGGCAACTCAATTTATTACACATGTTACGACCGCTCGGGTGAAATTAACCTCTTTGCAACTCAAGGATGGGATAAAAAGCAAAATTGTAGGAAGAGAGGGTCGAAACGCGCGTCATTTTGAGGAACGGGCTGGGGTGGATTTGCTCTTAAATGATGAGCCTGATTCAGTAATGATTTCTTGTTTTGATTCTTTTCGGCGGGAAGTTGCTCGGGTTGCGATGGAGAGCTTAGTCCGAGATGGAAGAATTCAGCCGTCACGCATTGAGGAAGTTGTGGCTGACTCGCGTCGTTTAGTCGATCAAGAGGCTAGAAAATCGGGGACTGAGGCAGCTCAGAGTCTGGGTGTTCAAAATTTACATCCAGCGATTCTTCGAGTATTGGGTACATTGAAATTTCGTCATAGTTTTGGTCAAAATCAACTGGAACATTCCATTGAGACTGCTTGGATGTGTGGAAATCTAGCTGTTGAATTAGGTTTTGACGTAGCTTTAGCTCGGCGGGCAGCTTTGCTTCATGATTTAGGAAAAGCACTCGATCAAACTCATGATGGGGGGCATGCTCAAGCTGGGGCTGAGTTTGCTCAAAAATTTGGAGAAACAGCATCTGTTGTTCAAGCAATTGCGGCTCATCATGAAGAATTGAAACCAGTAGATTGGCTCGACCATCTTGTTATCGCAGCAGATGCACTCTCGGGAGCGCGTCCAGGCGCACGACATGGGTCCACTCAAATGGCACTCAGTCGTTCGGAGGACATGGAAAAACTCGCATTAGATGTTCCTGGAGTATTGTCTGCTTTTGCAGTTCAGGCCGGAAGGGAATTGAGAGTTTTTGTGGATAGTGAAAAAGTATCCGATCCTGGAGTATCCGTTATTGCGCGTGAGGTTGTTGCTCGCATTCACTCTCAGATGCGTTTTCCAGGACAAATTAAGGTAACGGTATTGAAAGAGTTGAGAGCAATTGAGGTAGCTTCAAGATGAAAGTGCTTTTTTTTGGTGATACATTTGCGCGACCTGGAAGGGATGCTGTTCAATTTGCGATTGCGCAATTGGTGCCTCAGCACCAAATCGATTTTGTAGTCGTCAATGGGGAAAATTTTGCCCACGGAAATGGAATTTTGCCAGAAATGGCAGAAGAATTTCTGAATCAGGGGGTGGATGTGATTACCACTGGAAATCACGCTTGGGATCAAAGGCAGATCATTCCTTATATGGGAACGAGTACCCGGATTCTTCGGCCTGCAAATTTTCCCGATCATCCAGCCTACCGAGTGCCAGGTCGGGGGGTGACAGTAGTAGAGTCCAAAAGGCGTATGGGGTTGAGGTTAGGTGTTGTTCAAGTCATGGGTCGTGTTTTTATGGATGCTTTGGATTGTCCCTTTCGTACGGCTGAGCGAGAAGTAGACCGCTTAGATGAACTGGGTATTCAATCGATCTTGATTGATTTTCATGGCGAAGCCTCATCAGAAAAGCAAGCATTTGCTCATTTTATGGATGGAAAAGTCAGTGCAGTTGTTGGGACACATTCTCACGTTCAAACTGCGGATGAGCGCATTTTGCCGGGTGGTACTGCAACTATTACGGATGTTGGGATGTGTGGTTGTTTTGATTCTGTCATTGGTGTGAAAAAAGACATTTCTATTCAAAAATTTCTAACAAAACGGCCTGTTCGGTTCGAGCCCGCTGAGGGACCTGGTGGGTATGGTGCTGTTATTATTGATATTAATGAAACAAATGGGAAGTCTCGATCTATTTTAAGGCTGAGGGAGACGATTGCAAATCCTGGACAGTAATTTTATTTTGCCTTGAT
>CAIYTD010000147.1 GCA_903928955.1 Oligoflexia bacterium
CAACGAATACTGCGGCATCGGACATCACACGATGCTTGGCCGTATTTACGTGAAATAAGGAGACCGATAGATGGCAACTACTTACCGAACCCGTCCTCGCTCTCTCACAGTAAATGCCTTTGTTAAAATAAATAATAATTAAATAAAATAATGCTTTCGTTCAGGTGTAAAATGAAAAACTTTCTATCTCTATTATTTTTATTGATTGCAGTACAAGGCCAAGCTGCTCCTCAAGATTGGAGCACTCCTGATCATGAAACTTGCACTGTTTTTGGTTCTGGAATGAACCCAGGTTTTTTGATTGCAGATGGAATAGAAAGCGCAGTTGATCTCACGACTACCAGTCAGAGAGCAGAGATGCATCGGTTTGAATGGTTGAATCTTCAGAATCCTTGCTGTGCTTTCGTACTTCATACCGACGTGATTGTAAATGAAGAGATGGAGCCTCTTTGCGTCGCAGTGCCCATCCAAATTCAATTGCCTGAAAATTTGGAATTAGGAGCAAGAAATCAACTTCTCGATTCTCCAGCTCTCATCTTATCTGTACTTCAGCTCGACCGAGCTACTTTTGATCAGATCTTATTGGGAGAGAAACAAACCTATACTCTTGGTCAAATTTTAGATCACTTTGCTCAACCGATTGATCCCACTTCTCCAGCTTCCCATCATTATTCTGGGATTTTGATCAGCAATGCATTCGGGATTCCTCATGGTTCCAAAGTGAGTGTTTATCTCGATTCAGATAGGATTGCTGACTTACAAGCTCGGGGAGTCCGAATTTCTTTTGGAGATCAAGTGCGGTTACTACAAGGAATGGATTTATGAAATTAAAATATTTTACACGAACGTTGTTGTTTATAGGTGTTTTAGAAGCCTTCGTTCAGAGTTTTTTGACTTTTCCTAGTTTTGCTGTTCCAGCTGTTCAGGAGCTTCAGGCGCAATGTCCAGGCAGTGACCAACGTTTTGCCACTTTGCTTGCGATTCAGATAGACGAATGCCAGTTTGACGGAAGAGATTTATCACTCCTTTATACAGATAGGTATGTTTCCTGTTTAAAAAGGACTTTTCGTAATTTTTCTCATATCAGCTCTCCCTCTTGCCAGAATTTTATGTGGAATGATTTGAGATCGGTCAATTTGAAGAACTTAACTCGTCATATTGGGCAGCTTTCGCTGGGAGCAGGCCAATCTATTTTTGTAGCAGATGCGCTGACTCATGTTTTTGAGCATCTGACTCTTTGGCATCAATCCATTGGATCTTCCTTTCAAGATGGGCAAGAGGGGCAGGATTTTTTTAATGCAGATATTCAGAAAATATTGGCAGCGTTTTGGAGGCAGGTTTGGGAAAAAACCCGTTCCAATCGTGTTTTGCCGGTGGGAGATTTAGATACCCGTCATTTTTTTGATGGCCTATCTACCATCACTCAGCTGGTTCAAGAGACATTAAAACATTCGGCCGGACGCACACGGGGTGGTTCTATTGATGGCACGTTTACTTTTCTGCTCATGGGTCAAGCACTTTCACATTTAGACGAAAGAATTCGGTATTTTACTGAACTCTCTGATTTAGCCTGTTCTGTAAGTGATTGTGGACTTCGAGAAAGAGCTCAAACGGAAGTGACAAAAGTTATTTCTTTTTTGGCGGGTTTGAATAATCCCCATTCACTAGCAGATGTAGATATTTTAGATGGAGTTCAATCGGAAGTTGGGTCTTTTTTAAAAGCGTTTGCTTCTCGTCCAACTCTCATGAAGGCACTTTTTAGAAAAGCGATACGGGATTTAAAAAAACTAGCGCCTGAATGGGACAAAACTCATTTTAAAAAATTTACAGATTTTCGTAACCGCAATCTCCCTTCGTATTTTGCGGACTATGCAGCCATTATTATAAGAGCAGTTGATTTAAATGATGCTTATCAAAAAACAGGCTATTTTTTCCCTCATCAAGGTACGCAATTGAAAATGGGACTGACCTCCCAGAACCTCGAAATAGATGGTTTTCGTCGAGACATGGATGCACAACTCCATGACCTGAAAACATCTAAAGAGAATTATGTATTGAGAGATCGGGCTGCCCTGGCAAGACAAATTCAAGAAGAAGCTCAAGTGGACATTCAGGCAAAAAGAATCAACCGTGAATTGGAGAATGAACAGGAGTATTTGATTCAGAATGCGGCAGATCTGCGAGGAATCCAAGCCTCTTTTGTTCAAAGTGCAAATCGGTTTGCCTCCTATTCGGAGACTGCCAGGGGGCTTTTTCAGTCAAATCCTTGGAATGATCGCTTTTCAAAGAGAACGCAAATCCATACTCAAGGGGTGCACTCGGTTTCACCCGCAGATGCAAAATTTCAAGCCAATCGCCCAATACAAAATCATTCCATCACAGATTTAGCGATCTCTTCTGGAATGGGACCTGTTTCGCTTCAATCTTCAGATTTTATTTCTTTTACCGTTACAGGTAGGTGGTCACCTTCTTGTGCTTTGAGAGCCTCAACCTATTCTCATTTAGCTCAAAGTCAACCTCTGGTTGGACCAGAAGGATACGTACAAGTAACAGGTGATTTTCAGGGACATTCTATTCAGCATTCTACTTTTACAGGAACTCGAACAGCAAGACAGGATCAAACCGGGTATTCGACTTCTGAACAAGAGATATCAAGTGAGATGCAGCAACGTACGCGAGGTACCCTTAGCCAACGGACTCAGGCGAGTTCTCACACAAAGTCTTTTGGATCCAGTACTAGTACAACTCAAGGCACAACCTATAGAACAGATCCACAGGACGTTTCTGAAGACCATCCGCTCAATAGTCATGCAAAGAATATAAAATCTGAATTTGAGGCTCTCCTCGGGCAAAGTAGAAATCTAGAGGAAGGATCGAAAAAAATGTTAAAAGCCCTTCAAGAGCTCTCTCCAGCAGAGCAAGAGCGGCTTACTTTTCTCAAAAAGAAAGAGTTTTCTGTTTCACACCAAACGCAGAAAACTCAGTCGGAGCATACCGATTTCACTCAGTCCTTTCAGCATCAAACGAGTGATTTAAGTCAAATTCAAAAAATGCAAGGGACTCAAAGCCAAAAGACAACAAGCCAAGGATGGACGCGTCAGCAAGAACAAGCTTCCGGGGCGCAGAGCACCCATTTGGATTCAACTGAAACCCGCACTTCTGCATCTTTCGAAGCAGGTTTACGTTTGGATCATACTCCTTTTGCTGATCTTCCTGCTGGTAGTCTCGTTCTCATCCAGATGCCGCAATACAGTACGCATTTAGACGATATCATTGATATTCAAGTCGTCAGAAATCAGGGTACTTATGTCGTTCATAGAAATTCTAAACTCTTTTTTGTAGTCAATGATTGCGTCGGAAATTCCAGCAGTGATTCGTTGACGATACAGTATGCAGTGAATCGGCCTCAAGGTGAGGAGGCTGCTGCGCTCTCCTATGCGATGCAAAGAGCTGTTCAGCTTGTCGAGAGAGAAAGTGCAAACTACTTAGCTTCAGGTGATGTCAGCTCTCAACAAATGCAGAATCTCAGGCTGCGGATGCGATCGCAATTGGTGATGAGGGGAATAGATCCAGAGAAGATCGATCTATTGAATCAGCTGTTTGAGGAGTGGATTTCGTATGAACTGGTGCAGCTTGAGTCGAAGGTCCGAGTGATTCAACTCGAACGACGTGCTCAGCAATCTCAGCGAAAGTGGGTTCAGCTGCAAGAGGAGCTGAAAGGATTGAGGGGATCCCAAGAAATTTCTAAAATCACTCAGCTCTGGGCTTTGGATAATTTGGATCTTGTGGGATTGGGAAAAAATTTAAGAAGAACAATGTCCTTTGTAAAAGATCATGTGGTGCCACTGATTCGGCTGAGATACCCTTCCGTTTCTAGGCAAATGGTGCCCTTTGCAGATGAATTTTATCGAGACCTGGCCGTTTCTGAATCGATTCATAGCATCAGTGACAAACTGGTTTTATTTGTAGAGGAAATTAAAAATCTTCTCACAGAAGCTAAAAGGGGATCGAATATTCAAGAGCATCGTTTTGCAGCGATTGCGTTTCCATCGGCTTCCCACGCTTCTAGGAGCGTTCCTGCGAGCTTCATTCCGTCGGTAGAAGGTTTAGTTGCTCAGCAGCCTTGGGATGCTTTAAGGGCTGCATTTCAGCCTGGCTTCGTGTCCGCTCATGCCCATCAGACTTTGGGAATTTTGAAAGTAGATCCTACCGATCTCTATGCACAGAGATATGATCTAACGGGTGTTCTTCAACGGTCCTTTCCATCTGCTTGGTTGCCTAATAATGCAGCGGCTCCGTTAGTGGAGTCGGTTGCTCTTTATTTTAGAGTTCTTCCAGGTCGAGATCATGAACAAAGCATCGAGGAACTCAATCGGGCTCGGATGACTCTTCCGTTAATAATGAATTCGGATTTGGTGTGCACCCTAGGCCATTGCATTGCGAGGTATCAGCCAGCACCCGGTTGGAGAGCGTCCCAGATTCCTGTTTTTTTTGGGACAGATTCTAATCCTGATCAGCTTTTTCAAGATCTGCGCGTATCAGAAAGAGCGCAAGGACAGGGTGCTGGATTATCTCCTTTTGGAGAATTTCATATTCCCTTTGACCCTATCGTTACACAAGATGGTTTGATGAGAGAACTTGTTTCATCTGATGCGCTCACTGAAATGGTCTTAGTATTTCAGTTGAATTTTAGGACTTTAGATTAAAGGCAATTTATGAACATTATCAATCTATTTTTTTTACTCCATTTTTTAGTTTGTCCTACTTATGCGGCTGAGCCTTTTGTCGACCATTTAGCGCAAGCAGGTAAATTATCAGCACCCGAGCGCGGATCCATTGCGGGAGAATATGGGGCAACTTCTTTTGGGGGTTCCGACCTGACTCGTGGGACTTTTTCACTGCCATTGGGCCTAGCGTTTCCTTCTGAACGAGGAAGTTTGCTGCATTCCATTGAGCCTGTCTACTCTCCTTCCATAGGGCTTTCTGAGTGGGGCATGGGGATCTCCGTGGATTTATCTATTCGGAGGTACCGCGATTTAGGTTCTCTCGATTATGCAACCGATGATCTGCTTTCTCCGTGGGGTCGATTGGTTCGGGGTGCGGATCATGCCTACTATGCATTGGGGTTTCGATCTCAGGTACGAGTGCAGTTCATCTCTGAACATACTCTTCAAGCGTATCTTCCGGATGGCACTGAATTGCTATTTGGTAACGAAGCAGTCATTGAACATCCACAAGAGCCTGGAGAATCCGTTAAGGTTTATGCCTGGTATTTAGTGGAAGCTAAAAATGCAAAAAATCAGAGATCTGTTTATCATTATGACCGATCTGAAAATCACTTGTATTTAAAGGAAGTCCTTTATGGTGGGTTTGAGAAGGATTTTCAATATCAAATTTCACTCGAGTATCAAAATCTCCTCACTCCAGGGCCTTTTGTGGATTACCGATCTGGGTTGAGACAGGAACTTACAAAAAGGGTGTCTAGCGTGCATATAGGGATGAAAGCTTCCAATGCGGCTTCGTCTTTTCTTGAAAAATATAAATATGTTTTTGAATATAGCTTGTCTCAGCATGGGTTTGTTTTCTATTTAAACTCTATTCAGTTGATACATTCTTTAGGTGCATCTGAGCCTCGAAGGAATTTTGAATATTTTAATATCGATCAGCATTTAGAACAAATGAAATGGTCTCCGGTCACAAAACTCCAGCCTTGGATTGAAAAATATGGAGAAGCTCTCTTGGATCCTCGTCGATTTGTAGGGATTGACTTGGATGAGGAAGGTCGAACGAGTATCGAATATCCGAGGCAAGATTATCTGCTTTTAAAGCAAAAAGAAGATCGATTTGAAGAGGAATTTCTACCTCCCTTTATTTCTCAAGTTCACGAGATGGGGTGCCGTTTACCTCGGTCAGACATTGCGGCTACTAGACATTTTGCTAAACTTCGAGGACCCCATTCCCCGGTGGAAGTTTCCTTTTTTCATCTCAATAATAGCATGTGCGGCACTAATATTTATACTTGTGATCGAGAAGGTCATTTGACTGGTGAAACGTTCGTCAAGGGGGATTGGCATCACGATCCCACGCGAGGGATTTCATTAGTGGATTTAAATCACAATGGTAAACCAGACGTGATTCGAGTAAGCGACGGAGTTTATTCTGTTTTGAAGAATGACTCGACTCCAGAGCATCTTTCTTTTTCAGTAGTGATCCGGGCTAAACCTTTTAGAGATCCAAAAGACAGGAGCAAGCCGGATGCTGTTTATGCTGTAGATGTGAATGGTGATGGGATCCCTGATCTTGTAGAGAGATTTCCTAAAGATTTGAGGATCTGGTACGGAAAAGGAAATTATGAATTTGAAAAAAAGCCCATCATCGTTCAGCTCTTAGATGAACAGGGCAGAGTTGTTCATCTGAGCAGCTTCAGTAATGGTCGCAAGGAATTGGCCCATTTGATTTTTCAAGATCTCACTGGCAGTGGGATGGCTGATATTATTCTTTTTGATAAAAAACAAATTCGTGTCTTTTTCTTTGATGGAGCAAATTATGTTCAAAAACCCATCTCGGAGTTAAAGCAGAGGCCATTTCCGCCAGCATGGTCAGCCTCTTTAATTCCTGTTCCCGGTGATTTTTCAGGGACGGGTAATTTTCAGATGACTGTGGTAGGGAATCTTCAAGTTTACGGACTCGAATTTAATTTTCCAGGAGCAGGATTATTACGAACTGCAGATGATGGTAAGGGCAATCAGTTGCATTTTACCTATGCGCGGGCCCAACCCCAAAAAGGGATCGGTTCGAGACCTGTGGTATTGAGCTCCCTCCAAGTGCAGACTGCTGGACAATCGGACTTCCGCACTGCTTATCAATTTGATCAAGCAAGCTTGGATTCTGAGAATCGTTTTCTCTTAGGATTTGATCGTGTTGTTTTGGATCGCCCTTCAGAACATGTGGAATCTCATTTTTTACATCAGGATCATTCTTCCTTGCCAGTCTTCACTTTGAGGAGCGATCCTCGTGTTGCTGGCGTATTTCGGTTGAATGAATATCACTACGAACCTCGTTCGTATCAGGGGCTTGCTTACCTCCGGCCTTCATTAGAACAGAGCAATTGGACTGCAGGGGATTCCATTGCGGGTAAAATAGGGGTAGATCACAAAAAAGAATTTTTAGATTATCAAGATGAATTTTGCCCAGCTAGAGTACGAGAGTCGATTGCTCAATCTACATTAACCACCTCAACAGTTTATCGCCAACCTGATTTATTCCAAAATCATTTAGGTTGTTTTGCTTCAAATATTATCTTAGAAGGCACTCATCTCCAAGAACGCTCCCAAGATTTTATTTATTCATTACAAATCAACCGAGACGCTAGGGGCAATCCCACTTTAATTCAAACTCAAGGCGAGGACGCAAGGGTTCTCCAAAAGCTTACTTATAATGATCAGTTTCAAATAAAATCGATTGAGGTTCCTGGCAAAGGAGTGACTCAATTTTTATACGATCTGTACCGGTTGAATCAAGTCATCCAACCCGATGGAGTCATCCTTCAAGCGCAGTATTCTCCTTTTGATCTTACTCTCAATCTTTTAGCATCTCATGGAAGTGCATTTTTTGAACAGGGTTTTGCCTATGACAGTTTGAATAGATTATCTCATCAATGGGATAATGTGCATCTGTCTTCGAGTGCAAATCCTCTCCATACGTTTCGCTATCAATTTGCCGATGCGATTCGCCCTGGGATGATCGAAGAATCTGAAAGGCTCCAGAGTCCCTCAGGTCCAGCGTGGAAGAGAGAAGTTCAATTTCAAACTGCCCAGGGTAAAGAAATGAGTACAGCACTTCAAACCTCGAAAGGATGGGTGCTGGGAGGTACTACTCAGATTGTGTCTGAAGATCTCTTGACGAGACAGCTGCAGCAAAAATGGGTAGGTGGATCTTTAGATGGAATAACGCACGCAGAGCTTTTTTCGGGACTGAATGAAACGGGAAGAGAAACGCGTTCCTCTCTGGGATTTGCTTGGAATCAAGAAGTGACTTATCAAAAAGGAGTTGGCGGTTATTTTCAGACCCAAGTAGTTATCCCTCAAAAGGGAGTGCTGGAAACGCAGGTCACTCAAAATGGGATTCTGAGAACAAGTACAGGAACAGACGCTAAAAATCATCCTCTCTTTGTTCAAGATGCAGAAGGTAATACCACTCGCTATCAGTATGATGCGCTCGGTCGAATCACTCGAGTGACACTTCCGAACGGTGATACTCATCAAGTCTCTTTTGACTTTCAGGGTCGCGTGGATCAAATTGTCAGGTCTGGAGTCGGAAAGGTGCGCTACCGTTACCTCTCCTCCAATGGCCTCCTCTCCGAAAAACTGTTTTACGATGCTCAAGGTTTTCTCGTTCGAAGTGAGAGTGTTGAGTATGACGGGAGCGGTAGACCGACTTTGTTTGTAAAAAATCTTTTAAGCCCCCAAGGGCAAGTCCTCTCCAAGCAAGAGTTTCGTTCCTACTACGATGGTCATCTGCCTTCGGGTACTCTGTTACCCGATCAAGTGGGATTTTTGACTGCTATACAGGGACCGGAATGGACTCGGACTTATACTTATGCTCCAGATGGCTCGATTCAAGCCCAGGAGACTCAGTTTGCCGGATGGAAAACGATGAAAGAGTGCTTTCAGTACCATCTAGATGGAACTGTTCATACAAAGCGCACAGAAGTGGGGGGTACATCGATTCAACAGGATTATGAACTCGATTCTTTAGGTCGTCTCTCTGAGTTGAAATCGAATGGCGCTGTTTTTGCTCAGTTGTTTTATGACGACTTTGCACGGGTAGAGAAAATAAAGTTTAAGAATGAGTCCGATCAAGAGCGTTTTCTGAACTTTCAATATGATGATTTGACTTCTCAAATGCAAGGCTACTCTGGCCAGTCTACGGCTCAGCTACTTGGTCATTCTTGGAACTTCAATAATAGGGGCTTGGTGGAATCTGAGAAATTTTCTTTGGGTGAGCAATCCGTAAATCGTAATTATTTATATTCGAATAACACCCTCTTGACGGGAGAAAGTGAAGGACAGGAATCCAAGACTTATCAATATAATTCTGTTGGTCTCCTCACTGGGTTTACGGACAAAGAAGTTCAAACTCGGTTTCAGCTTGCTCCTGGGCGTTGGATCTTGAAAAAAGGGTTTGCGCAATCTCTCTACAGACTCGATCCTGCGGGTAGAACTCTTTCCACACCGGATGCTCAATTCACTTATGGTGCCAGTGGACGTGTGGAAGAACTCCGTCAGGCTGGAGAAAATAAGAAAACGATTCAATATAGCTATGATGAGCAAGGTAAGAGAGTCCTAAAGAGGATAGACGGTAAAATCGTAGAAGCTTATGTGAATGGCTGGGTCCTCACAGAAGATTCTTTTCGTCAGCCTGTTGAAATGAATGGAATTGTGGTGGGAGTTTTAACTCCGACAGGGTTTGTGCCGGTTTCTACAGATGCGAGAGGATCGGTTCTGCAAAATGCAGAAGGGGAGTTAGATGTTTCCTCGGCTTATGGAGAGCGAAAGGGGAGTCGATCAGACTATTCCCAAACGATTGACTATGTAGCTCAGGGCTATGATCCAGATCTTAAGGCTTATCGCATGGGAGTGCGGGATTTTGATCCTCAATTGAAGCGCTTTCTGACTCCTGATCCGTTTGTGATGGAGCATCCTGAGGCTTGCGTCGAGAGCCCTCTGGAGTGTAATCTCTATAGCTACGCCCG
>CAIYTD010000148.1 GCA_903928955.1 Oligoflexia bacterium
AAGAAACTTCAAAAGATCGAGAGCTCAAAGTGGAGATTTCTGTCTAGCAGTGATGCCATTATTCAAAAAGCGGTTGAGGAAGTTAAGGGTTTTGCTTTGCAAATTTCAGGATCAGGTGAAGCATTAGAAAAACTTTTAAATCGAGAAGTAGATGTTGCTGGATACCATGTCTCTGATGAGAAAAGTTCTAAGGCCATTTATAGCCGACTTGTAAAAAGTCATATTGAGGTCTTCCCTGTGATGAAAAGAACTCAAGGCTTGATGGTCAAAAAAGGTAATCCACTCAGCATTAAATCGATTATTGATTTGACTAAGCGTCAGGTTCGTTTTATGAATCGCCAAATTGGTTCTGGCACCAGATTACTGCTGGATACTTTATTAATTGAGCAGAATATTGATCCAACAGAAATTAATGGCTATCTACAAGAGGAGTTCACGCACTCTGCGGTGGCGAACGCCATTCTTGCTGGTAAGGTCGATTTAGGTTTAGGCGTCAAAAATATTGCTATCGAGAATGGTTTGGGATTTATCCCTATAAAAGATGAAATCTTCTTTATCGCGATGCGGAAAGAACTAGCCTCAGAGGCTCAGGCATCCAAGTTGATTCGTAAAATCCGGGTTTTTTCCAGTGAAACTCCTGGTTACAAAGCCGTAAGTTTAAATAGACAAATTTCGGATTGGCTATAAACTGAAGTTCACTTTTATCGCAAGGTTTTCAATTTGCTGCGCTTATTTTTGATCCTGCTAGCCCTTCTTTCGACTTGTGCTCAAGCACAAAGCGTCACTGTGGCCGTGTCTGCCAATATGAAGTCGGCCTTCGAAGAGATTTACCAGGGCTTTAAGCAATCCCATCCTGAAAGCATTCGAATTGTTTATGGATCTTCCGGAAATCTTGCCTCTCAAATTCGTCAGGGTGCGCCATTTAATCTCTTGATTGCAGCTGATGAGTCATTTCCTCTGCGATTACATCAGGAAGGTTTGACGCTGGATGAGGGTGTTATCTACGCGATTGGGCATTTGGTTTTAGTCTTTCGTGCTGAGGGTAGTACAAAGCTAAACGGGTCACCCGAGCAAATCGCTACTCTACTAAAGCGTGCAAATAAGATATCTATTGCTAAGCCAGAACTTGCACCCTATGGGTCTGCAGCCGTTCAGTATCTTAAGGCTCGTCATTTGTGGGAACTAGTTAAAGGCAAGCTTGTATTCGGGGAAAATATTTCTATCGCTACGATGTATGTCAGTTCGGGTGCTGTGGATGTTGGCTTTACTTCTTTATCTTTGGCTCGGTCCGTGGAAATTGCTAAGACTACACAGTACATTAATTTAGATGGGGAAAATACCTTGATTAGTCAGCGCATGGTGCTGACCAAAGGCGCACCTAAAGCAGCAGTGAGCCTTTATGAGTATCTACAAAGTCCTGCAGCAAAGTCTATCCTGATAAAGCATGGCTACTCCACGCCATAATGCCTTCCTAAGGCTTCTTCATCAGATTGAGCATTGCCTGTAAGTTTTCTTCCGCTGACTTTTCAAGTTGACTCACAACGCCAGCATATTCTGCTGGACTGCGATTTTGGCTG
>CAIYTD010000149.1 GCA_903928955.1 Oligoflexia bacterium
AACAATACAGCTTGTCTTGTAGGATCAAACGCAAAAAATACTCTGTATGGCCTTCCTTGATGTTGTATGCGCAATTCCTTCAGATTTTTTACTCTCTTTGCACCATTTAATCTATCAACATGTGGTCGTCCAAGATTTGGGCCCTTAACCTCAAGGAGTTTAATCGAAGCAAGCACATCTACTTGTTCTGATTTATCAAGTAACAAGAACCACTCATCAAATCGCTCAACAGTTATAACATTCCACATATGATAAAAACTAATCCTTAATCAAAATATAGCCTCTGTATTATATAATATCAAGCCTATAATTGTAAACACCTAAAACGTTCCTGCAAACGTTCCTCTAATAGGCTGGCAATTGGTGAGTAAAGATGAAGTCTCATGAAGCAAAAAATCCTATACATTCCTTGTAAATAAAGGGACTATAGTAAAATTACTGAAGTATGTTGAATAACCTTGAATAATGGTGAATAATGTATGCTGATCGACTGTTAATCATTAGGTCGGCGGTTCGAGCCCGTCCCGGGGAGCCAATTAAATCAAAGGGTTATGAAGCTCCCGCCAAAATTATATTTTTTCATGTAGAAGCAATGTAGAATAGCGGAGCGCTAATTATTCATATAATGGATGATGTGAGCATGGTTAAACAAGAAATTAATGAAAATAGCGAATTGCTTCCTTTAAAAAAAAATCGACCTTACAATTGTAATACTAATATGGGTCCGGATGTCTGGAACAAAATTAAGGAAAAATAAGAGCTATTCATCCATTCATTATTATTAAATATCCACTTCAAGCAATGTTATTTTAACACCATTCTTAGCATTTCACTACCCAAGGTTTTCTTCCAATTTACCACCACACTATCAGAATGGCTTATCCACAAGTCCACAGGTCAGGAGAGCATCAGTTGACTCGGATAGGCCTGTGGGCCCTGTGGATAAGCCATGATGCACTGAAGTATGACTTAATTTGGTTTTTTATGACCATAAAATACGTCAGCCGGGGTTGAATAGGCAAATGACTGATGTAATCGTCCGTGATTATAATAATCAAAATACTCTGTGAGCGCCTGTTCAACTTCGTCTATGGTCTCAAAATCATATCGATAAATCTTTTCTTGTTTCACGCTGCGCCATAAGCGCTCGATGAAAATATTATGTGCGCCCTGCTAAGGGGCGTATGTTCAGAGGGTTCAAATCCCTCCCGGCAACTGTTACTCCGGCCGGAAGTACTTTGGAGTAGTTCAGGAGGCAACGAATGGGCTTAAGCATCTAAAGAAAAGGCCACTATAGGTGGTCAACGATTGTGCGGGCCTAGCGCGCAGCGAACACTAAGCAGGCCCCGAAAACGTTAATCTGGTAATCGACCCTCCATAATGTAGGGGAAGATCGATGCCAACGCGGGAATGAGTAACATATGAACGCATTGGTGCCAGCGGGGTAGTGGTGATAGCACGTACAAGAGAGGACATACGCTCAACAGGGGAAGTCTATGTCGTGAATGGCTGGCAACCATTAAACAGTAAGCCCGTGAGGGACAGATACTGAACAACATAGATGGCGGATGGGTTAGTAGTACTGATGAAGCTGGGTAATGCCGGCGGAGGGAAGTAGCCCTGGTTTAAAGGCAATGCAATAAGTGGAGAGAACGAGGTGATTGACAAAAGTCTACCAACACCGGTTAATAAAATTCAGACACTACAGATGGCATTACACGCAAAAGCTAAGACAGAACCAAGTTTTCGATTTTACACGCTCTGGGACAAAGTATGTCGAACCGATGTGTTAAAGATCGCATACCGAAGATGCCGACGAAATGGAGGCAGTCACGGAATAGATCATGAGACCTTTGCAGACATAGAAAGTACCGGCGCGGACACGTGGCTTGGAAAGTTGCAGGAGGAGCTCAAGGATAAGAGTTACAATCCAAAGCCCCTTCGCAGAGTATGGATCCCCAAAGCCAATGGAAAGGCGATGCGTCCACTTAGTATTGCTTGCATCAGAGATCGAGTTGCACAGCTCGCAATGCTTATTGTGCTGAACCCTATATTCGAAGCAGACTTACTGCCAGAGCAATATGGTTTTAGACCAAATGTGGATGCCAAGATGGCGATACGGCGTGTATATTTTCATATTACGCAGCATCACCGAATGGAGGTAGTGGACGCAGATTTGAAAGAATACTTCACCAGTATACCGCACGGCGACTTAATGAAGTGCATCATCCGGCGCATTGCAGATAAACAAGTACTGCAAATGATTAAACGCTGGCTAGTGGTCGCAGTCATTGAGGAATGCCGCCAAGGGAATATCAGAAGTACAGAGGCGAAAGACACGCACCGAGGGATACCCCAAGGCAGCCCAATCTCACCTTTACTTTCGAACTGTTACTTTAGGCGTTTTCTGCTTGCGTGGAAGAAGTTTGGCTATGAAACCCAACTCGGTGCAAGCATCGTGAACTATGCAGATGATTTTGTCATCTGCTGTAAACCTGGAACGTCTGGCAAGGCCAAGGAGGCCATGCAAAGATTAATAAACAGGATTGGGCTACAAGTGAACAACGAGAAAACGCAAGTGGTAAATCTACGTGCTCAAGAAAGCTTTGATTTCTTGGGTTACACGATAGGCCAGTTCTACGGTAAGAACGGAGTCCCATACTATGGAACGCGGCCTTCAAAGAAAGCACTGAAGAAAGTTCTGGATAAGATCCATGCAGAAACGAGTAGACGACTCTTAATATCAACCCCTGAGAGACGAGTGCTAGAAATTAACCGTATCCTCCAAGGATGGTGCGGCTATTTTAATCAAGGACCTGTCTTGCCAAGTTATAAGGTTCTCAGGAGCTATACGGAGAGTCGCCTCAGACGCTGGTTAGTCAAAAAGCACAAACTTAGAGGTACCACTACGGGATGCCGCCAGTATCCTGACGAGTTCCTATATGGGAAGCTCGGCCTCTATAAGATAGCGCAGACAATGGCTGACGTGTCGAGAGCGAAAGCGTGATACTTTGAACGAAAGCCGGATGCGTTAGTAGCGCACGTCCGGTTTGACGAGCGGGGACTGGAAACGTGGTTGTAAAGATGCGCGCGCCAGTTCCCGACTCTACCTACCCATCTGCAGGGCAAGATCATCTAAAATTTGAACGGTTATAAAAACATCACAATCCCATGGCTTAAGTTTTAATTGGCGGCGATCAAAAAAAATGTTTAAAGTTACCCCGATCCCGTTCGTGCTGAGTACTCTATATCCTTCGGATAAAATATC
>CAIYTD010000150.1 GCA_903928955.1 Oligoflexia bacterium
ACTCCTCTTAGCAAAAATCGATTCATTTAATAATTGGCGTCTCATATCAGGATATCTTTAAAAGGGTAGTCCGGTACTTTAGACGTCGTACTTTTCTCAATAAAATCATCATAGATCTTGCAATCTCCCTGCATGAGATAAGGAACCGTCAGCCCCAATTCGGCTTTAAGATATCTGAGCCTCTCCGGAAAGGCACAAAGTGCGGGTTGCTTTAATTTACCTACAATTTTGTTATTTTCAAAGGCAAGAAGAGTTGCTTTCAGCTCAGCCAAAGGATTATTCCGACCCTCAGAACTCAGATAGAATCCCTCACCGTCGACTTCACCATGAACGGCCATCCACGGAAAAAAACGGTAATAATGCAGAAGTTTCTTCCATTAGACCTCGTCGGCTATACGAAGCAGTTGATCCTGTCGATATTTTTTATTTATGGATTGCTCTGCTTCTTGCTGAAACTCTTGTGCCGCACTCCCCTCAGATCCTAAATTAAAATAAACTCCCCCCAGGACTATTACCGCGGCCAGAATTTTTAGCGATTTCTGTCTTAAATAAGTTCTTGCTCTTAACATGCACGAAGACTCTAAAAGGGAATAATTCAAAGAGAAACCTAAACTTTAAATTTTAGACTCATTTTTTCTACTCAAAATGCTCCGATAGCCTGTTTACCCAAAAAGTTCTACCAATAAATATTTTATTCACACTTTCCAAGTCAAACAAATTTTGAGTAAAGAACGGCCAAGTATTCTGGAAATCAACAAAAATTCCTTAAAATTAGCCTTCTTTTAAAATTCATGAGCTATAAATTATTAATGAATTGTATTTAGATTTAATGTATAAGCTGATGCAGCGTAACAGCACCAAAAGGAGTGCTTAATTTTAAAATGAAACTTTTATCAAAATCTTCATCTCGTATCCTGATAGTGGATGACGACCCCTTAAGTCGGGCATCCTTGGAAGCTCTCTGCAGTAAAGTAAGCGGAGTGGATTTGGATATTTTTTCAGTACCTGACATCCAGAATTGTTTAGAAGAGATTCGTAAAAAAAGAATAGATGTACTCCTTTTAGATAAAAATCTTAAAAATTCTAACGGAAAAAAAATAAATTCTTTAAATTTTTTACCACTTCTATTAAATCAACAACTCAATCTACAGATTTTAATGATTACAGGGGATCACAACTCTCAAGATATCGTTCAAGCTATTAAGCAGGGGGCTTTTGGCTTCGTATCTAAGGGCGATTCTCCTGAGATCATTCTCTGCCAAATTGAAAAAGCACTTGAAGTTTCAAGGCTAGCTTTATCAACACTGTACAAAACGCAGGAAGCCGATTCCACTCCCCCATTTCTCTATGGTAAATCTGAAAAAATCCAAAAGGTTTTAAATATGGCCCATGCTTTTTGCCAGGGTCAAAAGCCAATACTCATCTTAGGCGAAACGGGAACTGGTAAAACTATTTTGGCAAATACGATTCATCAACAGATAGAAAAAATACATGGCTTCGGTTCAAGGCCTTTCGTTTCCCTCAATCTCAGCTCCCTGCCTACTTCACTCATGGAGAGAGAACTTTTTGGAAACGAAAAAGGAGCT
Organism: Oligoflexia bacterium; assembly: GCA_903928955.1. Taxonomy (GTDB): domain Bacteria; phylum Bdellovibrionota; class UBA1018; order UBA1018; family UBA1018; genus CAIYTD01. The sequence goes on from CAIYTD010000150.1 coordinate 1,587, forward strand.
TTTACAGACGCTAAAGAACGAAAACGCGGATATTTTGAGCTGGCCCATAACGGTACATTATTCCTAGATGAAATAGCCGAAATCCATACGGATCTACAAATCAAACTCCTTAAAATTATAGAAGAGAAAACATTCTATCGCTTGGGTTCAGACAAACCTATTTTCTCCAATTTTAAACTCATTTGCGCAACACATCGAAATCTCAAAGAAATGGTAAAAACAGGTCAATTTCGCGAAGATCTTTACATGCGAATTTCAACCCTACAACTAACGATACCCCCCCTTCGAGAGCGAAAAGAGGACATCCCTCATTTGATTGCCTCGGGCCTCCCATTATGGGCCAAAGAAAACAGTGTTCAAATCTGTTTTGAAGAATTACCTCAATCGCTATTAAATTTTCTAATAACGACTCCGCTTCCAGGCAATCTCAGAGGAATCGAACAGATTATTTCTAGGCTACTTGTTCTTTCACCTCGGAAAGTAGGCGGAAGCGTCGATCTTTCTAAATGGCAAGAAACCCTCGATCTCAATAAATGGGTGCCTGCTTTTGATCCCGTTGAGGAGACTGTTCCGCCCATGCTGGATCTCAATACTTTTCTAAAAAACTCAATTCCATTCAACAATGTTGAATTTCCGGGTATCAACTTTATTTTAAACGACTTGGAACGTCAAATCTATGAAGTACTGAGTCAAAAATGTAGCTCAAATAATGAATTGGCTGCACTGCTCAAAGTATCTCCTGCAAATATCTCCCTAAAATTGAAAACTTATGGCCTCAAACGGCTCAATAACAAAAAAAGATCTTTCTAGCATAAATCGCTATATCTTTGAGGAATTAAATTACACATATATAAATTAGCGCAACTTCCAAGTATCCCTATTTGTTACCCATCCTTAGATTAGCAGCGAATAGCCGACTAATTCTTTAGATATACTTAATCTTATAAGTTGAATCAGAATTTCTTTTATATTATATTACATTTAAAAAATGAAACTCCTCGCTAAAAGCCACCCGCTCAAGTGCAAAAAGTAGTACAAATCGCCTCACAGAAAATGCGCCTACTATTGAGCGATTTTTAAGTGATCCAAATAAACAAGCCATAGAGAAATATAACATAGAAAAATATAACGCCACTCCTTTACACCTAGCTGCAGCGATAAGGAATGGAGAAATTGAAAAAATTTTATTAAAAATAAGAAAAATTTAGATTTTTCACTAATGCTCGTGACACTATACTCGATATTTCTGCA
>CAIYTD010000151.1 GCA_903928955.1 Oligoflexia bacterium
ATTGAAAAATAAAAACGATTATTAGCTGCACATCAGATAGTTTTGAATGATGGGTAGTTACTTGGAATTCGAGCACTTTGAGGTCTCTTCGGGTCTCAAGTTGTGATACGAGGATGAGATGAAAAAAATATCGTTATTATTTAGTATCAGCGTTTTAGGGGTAGCTGTCTGCCTTGTAATGACTGTAATTACAGGGATTCAATCCGCTCGTCAAAAAGCGATTCCGACTTCTCGATTTGTGCCTATTCCAGCAATTGGACAATAGCATAAATCTAAATTGTCAATTATTTAAAACAATTTAAATGACTCGCCTTAATTTTCAGTTGGAAAAGACAGCAAGTGCTTCTGCTGCACGTGCTGCGCGCTTGAAAACTTTGCATGGAGAAGTATTAACTCCCGTATTTATGCCAGTCGGTACTCAAGCAACAGTAAAAAGTCAAACTCGGGAAACGCTCGTGGAGACTGGGTCTCAAGTTTTGCTCGCAAATACTTATCACCTTCTTTTACGGCCAGGAGAGGAAGTATTTAAAAAATTGGGAGGAATTCATACATTTATGGGGTGGAAGCAGTCTGTATTGACTGATTCAGGGGGATTTCAAATTTTTTCACTTCCTCATGCTCGGGATATGACCGAGGAAGGAGCTCGATTTAGAAGTTATATCGATGGCAAAGAAATTTTATTGAGTCCTGAGGTGAGTATTCGTATGCAGAAGGCTATTGGGAGCGATATCATGATGGTTTTGGATCAGTGTATTTCTTCTGATTCCAGTCATGGACTCGCAATCGAAGCCATGGAAAGAACGCATCGCTGGGCTGTGCGCAGCCTTCAGGCAAGGGGTGATTCTCCACAGTCACTTTTTGCAATTACGCAAGGAGCTTGCTTTGAAGACTTACGTCGGCAGAGCGCTGATTTTTTAACTCAAATGGAATTTGATGGATTCGCTATAGGTGGCTTAGCTGTAGGCGAGACAAAAAGTATGAGAGAGGATTTTACAGAACTGTCTGCTCAACTCCTTCCTTCTCATTTACCCCGCTATTTAATGGGAGTAGGTACCCCGATTGATATTTTAGAGGCAGTTCATCGGGGAGTAGATTTGTTTGACTGTATTTTGCCCTCATCATTGGCTCAAAGAGGTGTGGCATTTACAAGTTTAGGGAAATTGCAACTTCGGAGAAGTGTTTATAAATTTTCTGAAGGTCAACTGGACCCCGCTTGTTCTTGTAGAACTTGTAAAAACTATTCGAAAGCCTATTTACATCATCTGATTAAAGCGGATGAAATTTTAGGCTGGCATCTGATTTGTTTTCATAATTTGACATTTTACCATCAACTCATGCGTGAAATACGTTCTAGTATTTTAGAGGATCAATTTATTGGATACTACCATTCTAAAAAAGATTTACTTCAACAGTCTGATCCTGAATACCCGAGTGCAGTGGCTCGCAGAATCAGGAATAAAAAAACAGATTCAATGACTTTAGGTGATTACGAAGTTTATCATTCGTCGCAGGGCGTAGCTAGTATGAGGCAGAAGTCTTCTGGTGAAGTCATGCATTCTGTCAATGCCCCTGAAATAGAAGCTCAACGACTCTACATTGATCAAAGTCACTTATTGCAAAAATTTAAGGAAGTCGATCAACCTGAGTTGGTGATTTGGGATGTGGGATTAGGTGCTGCTTATAACTCTATGAGTGTTCTGTCTCACTATGAAGGATTATCTGCTCAAGTGGGACCCGATCGCTTAAGAGCTATTCAGCTTGTGAGTTTTGAGAATGACTTAGATTCATTGAAGTTGGCCCTGAAGAATCCTCATCTTTTTAAGCACTTAAGGCACGCAGCACCTCACTCTTTCATTCAGAATAGTTATTGGCACTCTCTTCAGGATCGATTCCAATGGAAACTCGTTTCGGGCGATTTTTTAGAAACATTAGCTTTTGCAGCGGTGCCAGATCTTATTTTCTATGATCCCTTTTCTTATAAAACAAATAAAAGTTTGTGGAGCTGGGATTGTTTTCAGAGAATTTTTAGGCATTGTTTTCATCATGAGACTCAGTTTTTTACTTATTCTGCTTCTACTGCAGTGAGGGCAGGGCTTTTAGCTGCAGGTTTTTTAGTTGCTCGCGGGATAGGGAGCGGACCTAAGTCTGAAACAACCATTGCATTGACTTCTTGCGTCACTGATTCTTCCTTTGAACTCCTTCCTTCTAGCTGGATGGATCGATGGTCAAGAAGCTCCGCTCAGTATCCAGTAGGACTTTCAGTAGTCGAGCAACTCGCATTTAAGGAGAAACTGGATTCGCATTTTCAGTTCCATGGAAAACCTACTTCCATTTAAAAATAATTGAACTAGTTCCTAGGAATAGAACTGTCATACAACCTAAAGTGATGAGGTTTCCACTTATTTTTTCTAATCCAGCGCCTTCAGTCATGATGGCGCGAGAAGCGTCGATGATATGAGTCAGTGGAAATAAGAGCGCGAGCTTTTTCACTGCTGGATGGGCGCCTTCCAGTGAAAACCAAACTCCAGAGAGAAACATCATCGGCCAAGAAATAATATTGAGGAGTCCACCTGCAAGTTCCTCACTTGAAATGCGAGATGCAACCAGCAAGCTGAGGGAAATCATACAAATAGCGCCCAGGCATAAGACGATAAAAAGATTAAAATAAGATCCTAACATTTGGAAGTGAATGTACCAGTGGCAGCCTAAATAAATCATGGAGCTGACGCAAATAATCAAAATTAATCGAGAGGCAATCTGTGCCAACAGAAATTCGAACGCAGTAAGAGGAGTTGCTTTTAGTCTCTTGAGAACTCCATTTTTTCGATATCTAACGATATTGTATCCAACGCCAAAAAGGGCACTGAACATCAGATTCATTCCTAAAAGCCCTGAAATCAGCCAATCTACATATCGAATTTCATTACCGCTGACTATTTGCTTCTGGTAACGGAGGGTAGGTTGTTCCACTCCTTTTAGTATTTTTTCTAATAAATATCCCTTAGGTGAAGTAGAGTTTATCCAGTATTTTTGTAGAGATTTACTTTCTGGAGCAATGACCATGTCGAGTTGGTGTCGCTTCAGCATCGAAATCATATTTTCTAAATTACTATTGGGAACAAAATCAATATATTTTAACTGTGTAAAATTATTATTCAATAAAGATAAGTCTGATAAGCCTACTTTAAAAAGGCTTTGTGAGTGATCCGATAGGCTGAATGCAAATCCAAAAATAACAAGAATAGGAAAAATCAGGCTCCAACCTAAGGCTGCTCGATCCCGGATAAATTCTTTATTTCTGGCTATAAATACGGAGAGAAATCGTTTCATAGTATATCCTGGTATATCCTGCGAATTATGTTTTTAGGTCATTTCCAGTAAGTTGGAGAAACAAATCTTCTAATGTTTGAGACCGAATTTTTAAATGAGTGAGTGAAGCTCCTGATTCAATGAAGAATCTAATACTTTCATTTACATCCGATGTATCAATCTCAGCCCAATCACCTTTTATGCGAATTCCCCCATGAAGGGAGCGGCTGCCTGAGAGCTTTCGAGATATCTTTTTTAGGAATTTCTAAGGTGACACTATTAAAATGCTTTTGAAGTAAGTCTTTAGGTCCACCTTGTGCGATGATTGTTCCTTGATTCATGATGACAATTTCATCGCAAAGTATATAGGCTTCTTCCATGTAGTGTGTTGTTAAAATAATCGTTTTGTTTTTTCTTTTGATGCTTTGAATGAGTTCCCAAAATGCTCTGCGGGCTTGTGGGTCTAATCCAGTAGTGGGTTCATCTAAGAACACGACTTCTGGGTTGTTGATGAGAGCAATCGCTAAAAGTACTCGTTGTCTTTGGCCGCCTGAAAGCTCGTGGGTATCTCGATCCCAGAATTCCTCTAAAGAGCAGAGTTCTGCGAGTTCTTGAATATTAAGGGGCGCTTGATAAAAGCTAGAAAAAAGCTTGAGAACTTCCTTCACAGTAAGAAAGTCCTGAAGCGAAGTTGCTTGAAACTGGATTCCGCTTTTTTCTTTAAAGGAAGGGCCAGTGGGGGCGCCACAAAAGAGAATCTCTCCAGAGGAAGGTTGAGTAATTCCTTCTATCATTTCAAGGGTAGTTGTCTTTCCAGCACCATTCGGTCCTAGAAGTCCAAAACAAGAGCCACGGGCTATAGAAAAGCTAATTCCATTCACTGCTTTTGCTTTTGAATAGTGTTTAATTAAATTTTTTACTTCGATAATAGGTGAATCATATTTTATCATGCTGGGTTCTCGTGGAGTATTCGAGATTCAGTGTAGTTTGGATTTTCTCAAGCTGCAAGGGTGTTAACTCCTAAGTTTGCAGATTGAGGTGTATCGCTTTCAATGATCCAATATTTCTGCCATCCTAAAGCTTGGGTAATATTCTCCAAGATGAGCGCTGCGTAACGCGCGTGGTCAAGAGAAAGAGTTTTTTTTGCTTTAAGATTTATTTTAATTTTCCAAGAGTTCTGTTCTATTCTTTTCCCTTCA
>CAIYTD010000152.1 GCA_903928955.1 Oligoflexia bacterium
AAAAAAAGCCCTCGAGCATCATGGATCGAGGGCTAGTGGTTGACGACAATGTCAGCCAACCAGATGTTTTACAGGATCTCTCATAACTTAAACTGGTGGCTATTACCCAATTGTCAATTTCATATGCAGTGAATTTTTATTAATAAATCTGGCCGCAACGCAACATAAAATGCGTATAAGTCAGTCTCATGCCATCAGATGGAAACTTCTTTGTTACAAATAAATGAGTCATGACATCAATAAATCCAAATTTTGCCTCAGTATGTTGAGAATCAAAAGTTGTTACTAAACGCATGAGGTGCTTGATAAATTGTTGTTCATTGTTATTCTCAATTTGATGAATCAACGCAGCAAACTCTGTTTGATCGCGCAAATGCTCATGAAGACACAAGGAGCCCTGGGCTTCGTATCCTAACTCGTTTGCGTAATATTTTTTCCCATTTCTAAAAGTTACTTGACCCTTTTCTTGATTGAGTTTTTCGATTTCCCCTGCAATTGTAGACTTCAAATAATCCAGGTACTTCTGCTGAGACTCAGGCACGGGTCGTGAATTAAAAAGAGGATTCATCGCATCTTCCTGAATTTCAATTTTACCAGGCTCAGTGAGAGCAACTGTAATATGATCAAAAGCTGCGTTTGCCATAATGGAGGTTTCAGTAAATTCCGTTCCTACTTCACATCGCAAATATTCTGCCAATAGAGCGTCTTTCATGATATATTTTTTTTCATAAACGGATGGAGTCGTATAGATAGAATCATGACCACAAAACTCTAGAAACAATCCTGTTTCTATTCTTTTCTGCCATTCTCTAGCCAACTCCGAAGCTTCAGATGACTCATAAGAACCAAACTCAGGATAAGCAAATGCCCTATAGCCTGAATCCATTTCATATTCACAAGTCATAGGAGGATTGCCTATACGAACTCCAGCAACAATATTTCCTGTAGTTATTTGAGCAGCTCCGGCTACATGCACATTTCCACTTACCTTAGCATCTCCAGAGATAGAGGCTGTTCCATAAACCCAGGCATTACCAAAAATTTGGGCATTTCCAGAAATTTGGGCATTTCTAAAGACCTGAGCGTCTCGATAAACCCGAGCGTTTCCATAAACATGAGCATGTTCAGAGACATGAGCATCTCCATAAACTTGAGCATTTCCATAGACCCGGGCACTTCCATAAACCCGAGCATCTCCATGGACTTCGGCACGTCCATAGACATGAGCGCCTCCGTACACTTCCGCACGCCCAGAGACATGAGCACCTCTATAGATCGAGGCATTTTCAAAAACCTGAGCATGGTCACAAATACTTGCCTGTAATCCAATATAAGGTTGATTACGAGAGCGTATCCATCCTGTTTGGTTAACAGTAGCAGTGTGAGCAACAAACCCTCCTGGATCGCCATTCGAATTGATGGTGCATCTGCCCGGTGCCCCATTGCAGGGAAGGTTCTCCGGATCTTGAATACACCAATCATCAGCGGCATAAGTAGATGTGATGAATAAAAATCGGAATACGCTGGTAAAAAAAAATGAACGCAAAATCATTGAAGTGTCTCCTTAAGTTTTAAATAAAACGAATGGGCGAGTATTTCAATGATGCGAGTAGATCACTAGACCTTAGTTGATAGAAGTACGGCGTTCGAGCCGTTCAGAATCCACCTGGGCAGGAATGCCAACACCAGTCCAAAGAGATTTTTGATATCCGGAATTTCTCATTTTCTTCGAAACGACTTCAGCCTCAATGACAGCGTTATATCCTTGCTCGGCTGCTAAAAAAGCAAGCCTCAAAATAGTCTCATTCCTATCATCACATGCTTCTACCTGAATCGTCTCTTTTGCTTTTTTAATCAGATGAATGGGCTTCCGTTGTAAATTAAAAAAGAAATAAAGACCCCGAGCTCGCTCCATCAACTCTTGGTAGCTAGCCAGTGCAGGCTCTACTTGAGCATCAAAGCAAGAACTACAGTAGTAGGTGTGAACTAACGCCTCTGGAATTTTTTTTAGAAACGAAAAGGTAGAAGAATCCAAAAAGCGAACACACGCTTTACAAAGAGATTCTTGGCAAATCTCACAATTCAAACTCGCTTTAGGCTTTCGGCAAGAAATACAAATATTTTCGGACACTTTCATTCCGCTTTCAATCCTTTTTTAAGCATGATCTACCGAACTAATTCAATCCTAAATTTTCGACCCTTAATTCGTCCTTCTCTCAACCTCAGCAAGGTATTCTCCATGCAGTTCTTACTCAAAGCAACATAAGAGAAATGATCGTGAATTTCAATTTTTCCAATCTCAGAAGCATTTAACCTTCCCGCCTCGCCTGTTAATGCTCCCAAAATATCCCCCGGTCGGACCTTTTCCTTACGACCACCTGATATAAATAGAGTCTGCATCAATGCGCGTTGATCGAGATTTTTTTTCAATTCTTCAATTTTTAATTGTGCTAAATCCGGGAAACTTTTAGAAATTAAAGTCAATCCAGAATAATTTTCTATATTTTGAATCTTGGATTTCTCTCTCTGAGTAACCAACGAAACTGCTAACCCTTTTTTACCTGCTCTTCCAGTGCGACCAATGCGATGAACATAAATATCCGCTTTTGCAGGAAGATCGAAATTAAAAACAATATCGACATCTTCTACATCCAAACCTCGAGCTGCGACATCGGTTGCAATCAAAAGGCGAGTGCTTCGATTTCTAAACTTTGCCATGACTCGATCACGAATAGGCTGTTCGAGATCCCCATGCAAGCAGGAGCTACTCATATTTGCTCCTGTGAGTGATTGAGAGAGTTCAATCACGGTAGACTTGAGATTACAAAAAATAACAGCCGACTGAGGTTGATACTGTTGTAACAACCAAAGCAGCGCGTGAAACTTCAATGTAGGCTCGACTTCATAATATAATTGACGAATATCAGGAACAGATTGGAGAGGCTCGTCAATCGTCACCCTCACAGGATTGCGTTGATAGACTCTGCTCATTGCTTCAATTGTGCTTGGATAAGTCGCAGAAAAAAATACGGTTTGACGCGTTTTGGACGTCGCACCCAAAATTTTTTCAATATCCTCTTGAAAACCCATATCTAACATACGGTCTGCTTCATCCAAAACCACAGCAGAAACTTGCCTTAAATCAATGGTCTTTCGACCAAGGTGATCTAAAACTCGGCCAGGAGTCCCAACAACGACGTGAACCCCCCTTTCCAAAGCATGGATTTGAGAATAAAGCGGCTGCCCACCTGCTACGGAAAGCACTTGTAATCCAGAATGACGCCGTCCTAACTTTCGAACTTCACCTGCTACCTGAGCGCAAAGTTCGCGTGTTGGGCAGAGGATCAGGGCTTGAAGACGGCTTTCTGAGAGAATCAGTTTTTCCAAAAGAGGCAAAGTGAAAGCAGCTGTTTTTCCACTTCCCGTTTTGGATTGCCCAATGAGATCCTTCCCCTCTAAAAGCAATGGAATCGTTTGCGATTGTATGGGGGTCAATTGATCAAATCCGAGCTCCCGGATTACCTGCTGCAATGAGGATGAAAGTGAATGCATTCGAAAATATGGCTTTCTTTTACCCGCGACTTAAAGGTCGATTCCAATCGGAGGCACGATTCCGATCTCGTTTCGGACCCTTAGAACTTGCTTTTGAAAAAACAGGACCAAACTGCTGCTGCTGAGGATGATTTCTCCGATGCGATCGATTTTCATTCGAGGGCCGTACAACAGTCACTTCACTTCTCTCTTGGTCCCGTTCTGAAAATACCTCTGGAAGCATCATCCCTAAAAAACGAGCCACAATTTCTTCAGGCTTCATTTCTGCAATCGCTTCTTTCCAGGCGGGAGACATCAGATCTACTGCCCGAGAAAACCCTTTCTGATCTTGAAAATTTCCAAGAATTTTAGATATTTTCTTAATTCCTATGTCTTTACGAGTAGGAATTTTCCCCTCTTTCATCCGACTTTTTGTTAATTTTTCAATACGACCAATCAAACCTTTATGACTGGCTGTCACTAAATTCATCGCAATTCCTGTTTTGCCACTACGAGCAGTACGGCCAATACGATGAACATAACTATCAAGTTCACGAGGAATAGAATAATTAATGACGTGAGTCACATCTTTTACATCTAAACCACGAGAAGCAACGTCAGTGCAAATCAGGAGATTCACCTTACGGTCGCGAAACAGCTGCAT
>CAIYTD010000153.1 GCA_903928955.1 Oligoflexia bacterium
AAGTTCAGTTTCAAGAACGTTCTCGTTATAGACTTCGAGCCGTAGGAGAGCATTTTGATGAAGTTTTGTCACAGGAGTTAAAGATCAAACTTTATTCTTCAGGTCAGGCCTGTCTAGAAAGTCATCGAGTCGAATACGAAGCTCAATACATGATTAATTGCGTTGGGGCTTGGGCAGGACAGGTTGCTCAGATCATGGGATATGAATGTCCATCGCATCCTATTCGTAGGCAAGTGAGTATTTTTGACTGCCGTGAGCTAGATTTAGCCCCTTATGGAATGGTGGTGGACATATCTGGAGTTTATTTTCATCCAGAAGGAATGAATGGTTTGGCAGGATTTGCAAATCCCAATGAGCCACCCGGAGTAAATTATAATTACGAAGGTGAAGATTTTTTTAATGATTCGATTTGGCCAGCGCTTTATGAAAGATCTACTTATTTTGAAAAATTGAAACATTTGTCTGGATGGGCAGGGCTTTACGAGGTTTCTCCTGATGAATGCGCAATCATTGGGCCAGTGGAAAGGGGTATCTTTGAAGCCCATTCTTTTTCAGGGCATGGTGTCATGCAGAGTTATGCAGCAGGACTCGTTCTTGCTGAAAAAATCATAAAGGGTAGGTATGAGACTTTCGATGCTACTCCGTTTTCTGGTTCTCGATTTAAGAAAAATCAATTGATCAGGGAAAGTTTATTTATTTAAAAAGTGAGGATTAAATATGCAAATGCGAGACTATGTGGCTCGGTATGACAGTTTAGCCTCTGAGGATGCTTTTTTTGATATCCCATTACGTAAAGAATATGTTCTCTCTCGAGTGGGGAAAGGGAAAAAAGTCTTAGATGTAGGTTGTTTAGGGGGGAGACTTACACGATTAATCATGGACCAAAATAATGAGGTATGGGGAGTCGATATCAATCCTGCTGCGGCAGCAGTTGCTCAGAAAAGAGGAGTTCGAGTTAAAATTGCTAATGTAGAGGATGGTTTTCCTTTTGGAGGTGGCTCTTTTGATGTGGTGAACGCTGGAGAAGTGATTGAGCATCTCTATGATACTAAGAATTTTTTTGAAGAAGCGCGGCGGGTATTAAAAACCCAAGGGTTAATACTGTTTAGTGTCCCTAATCTCAATAGTTTTGAAAACCGAATTCGTGTAGTGACAGGTGGTTATTTGAGTATGGCAGGGGCTTATCCTGAAGATCATTTCGGAGATCGTGTTCGGGTGTTTAATCTTGCAAAAATTAGGGAGCTTTGCAATCAAACAGGATTTCGATTGATCGATGTCTGTGGAATTCCTAATTTACAATCTCGGGGACGCTGGATTGATGGGTCTTTGGGGATAGTGGGAAAAATTCTTCCTAGTTTCTCTAAACTTTTAATGCTGACTGCACAAAGGATATGATGGATTCGTCGTATTTAGAATCGCTGGAGCTCCCGCAGGAAAAATTTCCGCAGACCTGGAAAATTTTAAAGAGTGGGATACAAGAAGGAGTTGCCCCAGGCTTTGTAGCGGGCTTATGGAGTACAAAAAACCCAGATCAAATCTATGTTTGTGCTCAAGGACAACGGCGGCTAGTTCCATCGATTCAACCCATGCAGGTAAATACTTGCTTTGATCTAGCTTCAGTTACAAAAGTATTTGCTACTGCAACTTTAACAGCTGTTCTGATTGATCGAGGATGGCTTTCATGGGGTACGTCTGTATCTTCGATTTTTCCAAGTTATCCCTATCCAAAAATTGAAATTCGTCATTTGCTTTCGCATACCGCTGGATTTGTTGCTTGGCATCCGTTCTGGGAAGAAATGAGGCATTATTTTTTCCCTCAGGCATTAGAAGCTGTTTCTATTCAAAGAAGGCAAAATAGGATGAAAGAAAGGATTCTTGCCCTGGCTCCTGATGCTGAGGTGGGCACCCAAACCCTCTATTCTGATATTTCGTTTATTCTATTAGGCTTTCTTCTGGAAGAAGTTACACAAATGCCACTGGATCATGCGGTGAGGCGTTTTGTTTGGCAACCGATGGGAGTAAGGGGGGCTAGTTTTCGTCGCGTCACTCGCTCGGTTGTGGATGCAGTCGATGAATCAGCTGCTGCAACAGAAGATTGTCCTTGGCGTGGCGGTGTTGTGCAAGGGCAGGTTCATGATGATAATTGTTGGGCAATGGGCGGTTATGCTGGCCATGCAGGGGCATTTGGGTCTGCACGAGATCTCCTGTATTTCTCCAAAAAATTGATGGAAGGATTTATTTCTCCGATTATTTTGAAGCAGATGTGGACCCGGGTATCCTTACCCGCTGGTTGTACACGTACACTGGGATGGGATACCCCCTCAGGCGATTTACCTGCTGCAAGTTTGCTTTTTTCTTCTCAGTCAGTCGGACATCTTGGGTTTTCGGGGACTTCTCTTTGGATTGATCCTGCAGAAAACTTGGCGGTGGTGCTTCTTTCTAATCGGATTCATCCCTCTAGGGATAATATAAAAATAAGAGAATTTCGGTCTCATTTTCATAAAGCAATTTGGCTTGAGCAGTTGACTTTTTAGTTCACTCCAAGGGAAAATGCAGCAATGACTTCTCCATTTCAGCTTCCCAAATTTGCTTCGTTACAAAAAGTACATATCATCGGAGTCTGTGGTACCCTCATGGGGGCATTTGCTGTCTATCTCCAGCGGCAAGGGATTCGGGTGTCTGGAAGTGATCAGTGTATCTACCCTCCGATGAGTGATGTTCTAAACAGTGCAGGTATCCAGGTTTTGAGTGGGTATCGAGCTGAGAATATTTGCGCATTGGGAGAAAAGCCAGATCTTGTTGTGATTGGTAACGTCATTCGTGCAAATAATCCAGAAGCACGAGAAGCCATTGATGGTGGATTTGTATATTCGTCGTTGCCAGAGGCAATGGAGAAACTACTTCTTCAGAAAACTCGAAATTTGGTAGTGGCTGGGACCCATGGTAAAACAACGACCTCGAGTCTTTTAGCGCATTGCCTTACCCAGTGTCAGAAAAATCCCAATTATTTCATTGGGGGCGTATCTCATGATTTACCGTTTAGCTTTCAAATTGCCAGTATTGATCCAGACCATCTTTTTGTTTTAGAGGGTGACGAGTACGATACCGCTTTTTGGGACAAAGTTCCAAAATTTAATCATTATCTTCCGGATGAAGTGATACTGACGTCTGTTGAATATGATCATGCGGATATTTACCCTGATTTGGATTCTATTATTCGGGCTTTTGCAGGACTTATTAGTCGTGTTCGGCCGGGTGGGAGAATGATAGGTTGTTGGGATTATTCTATTGTGAGAGATTTAATGAAGCAATCATCTGTTCCTGTGATCTCTTATGGCAGTTCAATGCAAACTCAGGCTCGCTTTACTCCAGCAAATGTTAAAATAGATGTAGATGGGACTCGCTTTGAAGTTCTTGATCAAGGTCAAAGAGTAGATGAAATTTTTATTCAACTTCCTGGCAATCATAATATTTTGAACTCGCTTTCGATTTGGATTCAGTGTCAGCAGTTGGGGCTGGATATGCGAGAAGTTGGTCAGTCATTACGTTCTTTTCGAGGCGTGAAAAGGCGTCAGGAAGTACGAGGAGAAGTAGGTGGTGTAATTGTTATCGATGATTTTGCCCATCATCCAACAGCAGTGCGCGAAACTTTGAAAGCGCTGAAGGCTAAATATTCAGGTCGTAGGATGATTGCAGTTTTTGAGCCTCGAAGTGCAACCTCTCGGAGAAAAATATTTCAAAAAGATTATGCATCTGCGCTCAGTGAAGCGAATTTAGTATTTATTGCAAGTCCTTATGATCAAACGCAAATTTCTTTGAATAATCAATTCTCAAGTGACACTTTAGTAGATGATTTAAAAAATAAAGGGATAGACGCTTTTTTAATTCAGTCTGCAAACGATGCTGTTTTAAATATCGCTGAGATCTGTCGCCCCGGAGATTTAGTTGCAGTTCTCTCTAATGGGGGTTTTGATGGCCTCATTGGAAAATTGCTAGATCGATTACAAAATATTTAGAAATTTCAATCTTTAATTTCCAATCGCTCATCAATAATTACAGATCTTCCTTCTTGCACCAATATGCTAAGTGTTTTTTCCATTCCAAGCACTTCATTAGATAGATGCATTTTATATTCACCTACTGGGAATTTTTCATTTTCAATAGGAGTCTTTTTCTTCCAGGGATTACCGTCGAATAGAATTGTAACATCTGCACTAGGTGTGGTTCGAATTGTAATAAATCCAAAGTGAATAGGTTCTAGAGTTATATCCATTAGCCATTCTTTTAGTCCGCTCATCTGTCGGGATTCGAGAACAAATTCTCTTTTAAAAGATTTAAATCCATTTCGATCGATGGAGAGTTCTAGTGGTGCATCGAGTGGTGCATTTGCTACTGGATTTTTTATATTTATAGATCCTCCATTGAGGGAAATGATAGGTAGTCCTCCAGAAGGTAATATATTTAATCTCAAAAGAATAGTATTGCTACCTAATGAATTTGTTCCACTGTTTATTTTGTATTCTTTTTTTAGTGATTTCTCTTGACTGAAGGAAACGACGATTGATTTTCTTTCTCCTTTTTTTAGGGTGACATCCTCCTGAAAGCTTCCATTCGATCCATTCACCGTTACATTAAAAGGAGTACCCACTGGCATTCCTGTGAGAGTTGCGGGTAAGTTGCTAGCGACCGTTTGCCCATTCACAGCTACAGTTACTCCTTTCTGGTTTCCTTCTAGAATCAGTCGTGCTTCACTTCCTCCAATCCAGTCAGCTAAATAGGTAGAAAGTATGGGTATATTAATACCAAACTCAGGTCCAAAGATTGATAAAATTAAGATAGCAATACCGCCTAGACCAAAAATTCTTGTAATAGAATGAGTTTCTGTTGAGGACGGGCTGGGGAGCCTTCTGGGGGCTGTGCTCTGAGCAATTGAGCTAGATCCAAATCGCGCTTCTCTCGGGCGACTTGAAAGTGCATGTTCTGGGCGAAGAGGTTCAATCTCAATTTTTTCATTTTTGTCATGACTAATAATGCGATGTCCAGGTTGGCTTTTTGAGTCAAGCACCGTTGGTTCATTTTCATGGGTAGTATTTTCATGTTTGTCTGAATTGAAATGGGAACTTTGAATGTGATCAAGGGATATGAAGTGTTCAGCTCTTTCATTAAGTTTTTGAATTTTCTTTCGATCTTCTACGATCTCATTTTTAAAAAGATCTTTTGCGTAATAGGCAAGATCTGAAGGATTAAATTCAGGTAAAAAATTATATAAAAATTTATGAAGATCTCGTTGAAGCTCTTCAGCAGTTTGATATCGCTTTTCGCGTTGTTTGGCTAAAGATTTTAAGACGATATAATCGAGTTCTTTTGGAATTTTTGAATTTAATGTAGATGGTGGTTTAACATAGCTTTGACAACTTTCAATGAGTTTTAAGACTGCTAAGTCGTTTTCGCCTGCAAAAAGTTTTTTTCCAGTTAATATCTCCCAGAGTACAGCACCTAAGGCAAAAATATCGCTTCGGCCATCTAATATCTCTCCACTTATTTGTTCAGGCGAAAGGTAGCTGGGTTTTCCCTTAATTACACCAGCTCGAGTGGATTCGCTATTGGTGGTTGCCTTGGCAATACCAAAATCAATGACTTTAATGTTTCCTTCAAAAGAAATAAGAATGTTTTGTGGGCTAATATCTCTGTGAACAATATCTAATGGAGCTCCTGAGATTTTGTCTTTAAAGCTATGTGCATAGTGCAATCCAGATGCAGCCTGTTCGATAATATGAGAAGCTAATTCTACGGGAAATAATTTTTTGAGCTCTGAAAACCGAGACATAAATTGTCTCAAATTTCTGCCATCAACTAGTTCCATAGCAATAAACGGTTGATTGTCTTCTTCTCCGAAATCATAAAGTTGAACAATATTAGGATGATTAAATCCCATTGTAACTTTTATTTCGGACTTGAACATTTGAAGGAACTCTTGATTAGTTCCCAAGCCAGCCTGAATTTTTTTAATAACTATAATTCTTCCAGCGCCATCTGTGGTTGCAAGCCGGGCTCGATAAATTTCGGCCATTCCACCTTGAGCTAAGTGATCCAGTAAAAAATACCGGCCAAATTTTTTGAGAACTTCACCCATTCGATTCATTACCTTTGAGTACTGTTCGGAATATTTTTAATGAAAGTAAATAGATTCAAATTTTAGGCTGCTTTTCGAACGGCTAATTTTTTTTGCTTTAATTTAGTATGAATGACAAAAGTTCCAGCCACCCTATCATGCCATGCTTGCTTTTTATCGCTTAGGCCTACCGTAAGGTATCCTAATCCTAGAAGAATTCCACTGGGGTAGGTCATAATCCATCGCATTAACATTTGGAGATAAGTAGGTTTCTTATTTGATTTTGTTACAATAATTAGCCCAAGTATCCTTTTTCCTGGAGTTCCCTGCATAGCGCCCTGGAGTAAGAAAAAATAGAAAATACTAAAGATTAAGCTGGAAATCATTTGAATCCATAAATCTCTCGGATCCATTAGAATTTCTTGAGTTAATTTTGGTGAAAATGTAGACATAAAAGTAGGATATTTATCAGCTTCCAAAACCCAGAGAAATCCCGAGTAGAGTAAGCTTAGAGGTACTATTGTAAAAAGAGTATCTAGGAGAAGTGCTGCAGTTCGAATCCAGAATCCGCCATAGTTCATTTTTTTTTTCGTGTTCATCTTAGGATGGATCGGATGAACTGAATAAAAAGTTAAATATTTTTTATTTTTGAGGCGCCAAAATCTATTATCAGTAGATAATAGTCCGAATATTGGCGCCTCAAATAATTTCGGAATTAACTTTATATATGAGGTCCTGTGTTCCCTGGCTGGCCTATAAAATTTGTATCAACAATTGGATCCATTTCAAATATATTTTCATCTGTATCAATATCAATTTCTTGTTCAGCTGGTAAAGGAGTCGAATTAAATACTAATTCAGCTTGGTGTCCATCATAAGGCATTTTTTCTATAAATAGATTTTTTTCAAATATTGCCATTGTATTTGCATCTTGCGGATTGACAGTAGCGATTAAGTAATTTACATCATTAAACTGATTTTTAAGGATACGAATTGTTCGCTGTCCAAATTGCTTGCTTTGAAATTTCTCACTTATTTCAATCCATTTGATTCTCAAAAAAGATTGAGATCTATCAAAATTTAGTAAAGATTCAAGATAGATAGTGCCAATTTTCTGAGATGGATTGTTGGGATAGAGATAGTTGATATTTAGTTTCATACTATAGTTTTCATCTGAATCTTTTTCTTCAACACACTCCAATATTAAATTTCCCTCTTGGATCCTATTTCCAACTTCTAAATAAGGAATATGGTTTGCTTCTAACCAAGCCTTAATCCCAGCAAAGCTGGTAAAGGGGTAAAAAGCAAGGAATGCAATCAACGATAGTTTTTTAAGGCTTTGAGTCATGAAGATCTCCCATTTCAGTTAATGAATCGCCTTAGCCTATGCATTTTTGGGAAAGCATAGTCCGGACAGCAATTCGGTTATTCCGGAGAACAGAATAATTATCAATTAAGAAAAAAATCAGTCATTTAAGGGGATTGAATAATATTAAAAGTGAGATCTTAGTTGTTGTTA
>CAIYTD010000154.1 GCA_903928955.1 Oligoflexia bacterium
AAACATGGCGAGCATGCGATTGGTCACCACAAATCCACCAAAAATATTAATTGATGCTAAAAAAACTGCAAAAAAGCCAATCCCATTCACCCAGGAAAGACGGCCATCTCCACTGCCTGCAACCAGAATTGCACCGACTACTACGATGGCACTGATGGCATTAGTAACAGCCATCAAGGGAGTGTGCAAAGCAGGTGTAACCCCCCAAACGACATGGTATCCAACAAAACAAGACAATACAAAAACGTAAACTGCTACCAAAGTAGGTGACATAAAAAACTTCCTTTTCTTCGTCATCTCGATCAAATTTTCTAAAAGCGAACGTTCCCCCGATGAGTCATGAGCGCAGAAGCAATAATATCATCTTCCAGATTGAGATGAAGCTGAAGCCCCTCCTCATTCAGTACTAAAAGATTTAAAAGATGAATCAAATTTTGACCGTAAAATCCACTCGCATCAGCAGGCATGAGTGACGGATAATTCGTGAACCCAATGATTTTAACACCATATCGATTCACTACCTGGTCGGCTTCACTCAAAGGACAATTTCCGCCATTTCCAGCTGCCATATCCACAATCAAAGATCCAGGCCTCATTCCTTTTACAGCTTCCTCTAAAATGAGAACAGGAGCTTTGCGGCCTGGAATATTGGCTGTAGAAATAATAACATCACATTTTTTTAATCGCTCCGTGAGGAGTTGTTGTTGCTTTTTCTTTGCATCTTCTGAAAGCTCCTGAGCATACCCGCCACTCCCAGAACCTTCTTCCCCAACGTCGAGCTCAACAAACTTCGCTCCTAAAGACTGAATTTGCTCTTTCACATCCGATCGAATGTCATAAGCTTCTACGACAGCACCTAATCGTTTAGCCGTAGCAATTGCCTGTAAACCTGCTACTCCTGCGCCTAAAACCATCAGTTTTACAGGCTTAGCAGAACCAGCAGAAGTCATCATCAGGGGGAAAAATCTTCCATATTGAGCAGCAGCTTCAATCACAGCCCGATAGCCCGCAATATTTGCTTGAGAGGAAAGAGCATCCATAGATTGCGCACGTGAAGTTCTAGGGATTTTTTCCATTGCTAAGGCATCTATTCCGCCTAGAGCCAATTTCTCAAAAAGTCCATCTGCTATCTCAGGAGAAAGAAAGGAAATAAGGAGACTCCCCTTTTTCATCCCACTCACTTCCTCTGGAGTCGGTCGATGCACTTTCACTACAATATCAGCCGAAAAAGCTTGGGCAGCATCAGTCAGCTGAACTCCATCGAGGAGGTATTCTGAATCTGGAAATCCCGCTGGAAGTCCGCTCGAGCGCTCTATCCAGAGCTGAAAACCTTTTTTCAAAAGCTTTTTTACTGCATCAGGAGTCAGCGCTACACGCGCTTCATTTGCACGCGTTTCTTTAGGAAGCCCTAGGATCATTTTTCACTCTCACGATTCGGATGATGAATCTTATTTATACCTGATGAGAGCAGTTTATCCTAGTCAGCTTTTGAGAAATTTTGCGTCATCTCAGAATACCACTGTGGGGCAGCAAATTTTTCCTTAGGAAAAGGTAATCGATTCATCTCAATCTCATCGAAAAAGCTCGGAATATATCCCGTTGGAATGAATTCACCCACAACTTTTCCGTCTGAGGTTTTTCCTCTTTGAACAAACTTAAAAACATCCCTAATTTGGTATCTTCCCGCGTCATCTGTCTCAGGAATCACTTCAGAAATATGAGTGACTTTACGCGATCCATCATTCATCCGCTTAATCTGTACTACCAGATGGATGGCTGAACAAATTTGACGCCGGATGGCTTGAATAGGCACCTGAGTGTCGCCCATCATAGCTAAAGTTTCTAGTCGAACCAAACCATCATAAGGAGTATTCGCATGGGTTGTACCCATGGATCCACCATGGCCGGTATTCATAGCAGTAATTAAATCTAAAGCTTCTGGACCTCGCACTTCACCTACCACAATGCGATCAGGGCGGAGCCGGAGGGCAGACTTAATTAATTCTCGAACAGTGATTTGTCCTTTTCCTGACTCATCGGGAGGCTTCGTTTCGAAAAAAACAACATGATCGGTCTGAATTTTTAATTCAGACGAATCCTCTATCACCAGTAATCGTTGAGTTCCAGGAATACGAGAACCCAGGACATTCAAGAGAGTTGTTTTTCCTGATCCCGTACCCCCTGAGATAATAATATTTTTTGCCAAGTAGATACAAACGTCTAAAAACCGAGCACCATCCTTTGATATGGATCCTCGATTAATCAAATCAGCAAAATTAGGTGTCCCTTTCGAAAATTTTCGAATGGAGAGTGTCGTACCCTTTCTAGAACAAGGAGGAATGACTGCTGCAACACGACTTCCATCGGGCAATCGTGCATCTAAAATAGGATTTTCATCATCAATTCTACGACCTACAAATTGAGCAATATTTCGAACGGCAGCTTGCAAGGCCTGCTCATCTAGAAAGCGAGCAGGTGTTTTTTCCAAAATACCTTTTCTTTCAATAAAAATTTCATTGGGGCCATTCACTAAAACTTCTGAGACTGAGTCATCCGCTAAATATTCTTTTAATGGAGAAAGAAAAGTTCCAACTGAGTCTTCAAAAACTCCCACTTTCCTCTACCCCCTTTTTCTTTTCCTCACTCGACTCTTTGACGAATAAAGCTCCTTCCATTCCGTCAACAGGACAATAAATTCGGATTTTGCCTGACACAGTGGGTATAAAATTAATTTCTTCTATTTTTTGAGAACGAATTTGTTTTCGAACTTGAAAAGGATCTATCATCAAACAAAGTGTTTTTTTCGAAGCTCCCGTAACAAATAATTTTACAGGAATATTTTTTGTTACCAGGACAGTTTTCGGGAAAAAACCCAAATCTCCAACAATTAATGCAACTTCTTGAACTCCATTGCGCGAGCCAGCAGAGGGCGTTGGATTTAATTCAGCCGTAGTCAATGAATTGCCGTCCGTTTGAATAACAGGAGTCGATTTTACGACTCCTGTTTCTTGACTAAACTCCAGACTAGCGCCTGACTGACTAGGTGCTGAACCAAATCGAGATACATTATATTTTTCATCAGCAGCAGGAAGACTCTGATTCAAAGGCGGAGCAACCATAATATCTGCCCAAACCCAGGAAATAACTCCTAAGAAATGGACAACCCAATAAAAAAAATTCAAGAACATACAGATCTTTCCATAGAATCCGTTTCCTCCTAGCTCTTTTCGGACTCCTGCAACCCAAACTAAAGCTGGAAGGTTTGTTCGTGAAATTATAAGAGATTACTAGCTAATTCAGAAAGCTTTGAACGTTCTCCC
>CAIYTD010000155.1 GCA_903928955.1 Oligoflexia bacterium
CAAAAACAAAAACAAAAACATAAAAAAATCTACATGCATCATTGAGAGACTCGTTATCATTTTTTTTGTTTAAAATTTAAGGAGTTGTTCTTATGATTTTTCGTTCATCTATTTTTAGTTTAGTTTGCGTTTCTTTTTTTTCATCCGCTTATGCGGCGCTCCCTTGTAATGGTGCTTCTGGAAGTTATGTACAAAATTCCCATGGAAGGGATGGAGGTTTTGTAGCTACGACAGCATATGTTGAGCTTACTCCAACAGGGAAGACTGTTCCTTATATCTCCAAAAATGCTCAAGTTTGTGATAACGCTCATGTGGTAGGAGATGTTCATTTGCACGGGTATGTTCGGGTTTATGGGGATGCACGCATTTATGGGAATGTCTTTAGTTCTGGAAGCCCTTATATTTCAGGCAATAGTCAGATTTATGGTCATGCTTGGGTTTATGGAAATGTTAAAGTGAAAGACTATTCTAAAATTTATGGCAATGCACATGTTTCAGATCAAGCTAAAATTTTAGATCATGCTGAGGTTTATGGGAATGCCTTAGTTTCTTCATCTGCTGTAGTCTCGAAGCGAGCTCAGATTTTTGGCAAGGTTCAAGTGTCAGGAGAAGTTCAGATTTCAGGAAAAGCCAAAGTTTACGGTAATGCTTACGTAAGTGATCTTGCTAAAATATTTGATGACGCTGAAATATATGAAGACGCTTGGGTAGTTGGAAATGCTCAAATCGGAGGATTTTCTAAAGTTTTCGGTGCGGCGGGCATTTACGGAGATGCCGAAATCACTGGCAGTGCACAGGTTTGTGGGCAGGCTTGGATTTACGGTAGTGCTCGTATTGATGAAAGTGCCGGTATTCTGAGCGAAGGGCATATTACGAATTGAACAGATCTGTTGTAATATTAATAGAGTCAAGTCTGGGATGCTAATTCCGATGAGTTATATGATGATCCCGAATAAGGTAGTTGGCTTATGAATGCTCAGCAAAATTATAATATATTAATTGTTGAAGATGAAGTTGGAATTTTTGAAATTCTGAGAGATATTATTTTTAAAGTTTATCCTGATGCTAAAGTCACTCATGCGACTAATGGAATGAGGGCTATTGAACTCCTTCGGAGTGATATTTTTCATGTTATTTTAAGTGATTATTTTATGTCCGAACTTAATGGGCTTGAACTCCTTATTTTATTACGGGCTGCCAATGTACTTTGTCCTTTTGTCCTCATTACTGGTTCTGTTGATCCTTTAGTTATTCGAACGGCATGGCAAAATGGTGCCAGTGCAATGCTAGAAAAACCTTTCGGGCAGGAAGCTGTTAAGACAGTCATTGCAGAAGCTATTAAAAGTAGTAAATTCAATTCGATTCGTGCTTATGGCTCTGTAATTGATGAAAAGCTGACTCCGGTGGAACTTTATCTTCCAGAGCGAATCCTTAATCTTGTTATCGTCAAGTGTGAACGCGAAGGTGTTAGCTTAAGCGATTATATTGTAGCATTATTAAAAAAAACAGGATGAACAGTGAATCAGAAGTTTCTCAAGCTATTTATAATATATTCCGAATATTTTGTTGATGAATAAAATAATGATCATTATTGCGGTGATCTTTAAGGAAAGTTTATTAGTAGATTCTTTGGCTTGGGCTGAAACAGCTCAAGAATGGATGGAATTAGCTAAAAAAGCTCAGATTGAAAAAAATTATAAGACAATGGTAAGAGCTTATAAAAGAGCTTCTCGAGATCCTGCTTATTACGATCAAGCCATTACTTCTATGAGTCAGGCTATTTTAACTGCTGGAGATGTGAATACTGCTATTCGAGTAATAGGAGCTTATATTCATGAAGAAAATCCTTTCAGTATTGAAGGGCAACTCATTTATGCTGAAGCTTTGAGGCAAAATGGTGATTACACCGGATCGATGAAAGCCCTTGATATAATTCAAAAAGTGAGACCTAACTATCCCCCTGTCTTGGAAATCAGAGGACTAGTATTTTATGATGCGCATCAATATGATGATGCTATTGTTAATTTAAGTGCCTTTATTGCAGTACATTCGGATGCCACGCGAGCTAGAAATGCGAGAGCTCATTCCTATTTTGAATTAAATAGACTAAAAGAAGCTTCTATAGATTTTAAAATTTTACTTTCTCATAATAGTAAAATTTCTCAGAATTGGGTATTTCT
Source organism: Oligoflexia bacterium (assembly GCA_903928955.1). Classification (GTDB taxonomy): domain Bacteria; phylum Bdellovibrionota; class UBA1018; order UBA1018; family UBA1018; genus CAIYTD01. Next base: position 2,181 of record CAIYTD010000155.1, read on the forward strand.
TGGAGATTGCTATTTAGGTATGAATATCCATGCAGATGCAGAGTCTGCTTATATGCATGCTAAAAAATTAGATCCTAATAATTCTGATATATATAGGAAGTTAGCAGGTGTTAACGAAAAAAATTCGGATATTCAGAAAAGTTTTTTTGATTTGTCTTCACTATATAAGACATCTATTCAGTTAAATCCTAAAAATTTTGATGCCGGTCAACGGCTGGGCATATTATTGCTAGACAATAAAATGTACAATTTGGCAGAATCTGAATTTCGTCGAGAATTACAGTTGGATCCTTCATATGATCCTGCAATCAAGGGATTGATTAAAGTGCTAACGGAAAGTAAGCATTTGGATCAGATTGCTCCTTTACTTAAATCGTATACTGATCGATTTCCCGAAAGAACATGGGCAAGTATTCAGTATACTCAGTTGCTACTTTCAATTAATCAATTTTCATTAGCTAAAAAAGTTATCGATCGAAATCGTTCAGCTACTGATGAGAACTTAGAGTCAGTGATTATGTTGGCAAATTGGTAGCAATCTCAGGATAAAGATCAAGAGACTCTCGAGGTCCTTTATCGTGCTGACAAAAAGTTTCCTAAACAAGGTATTATTACTCTCAATATAGCTATTATTGAGGAAGCTTCAGGTAATTTGCCTCGTGCAATTACAAAATATCGTGAAGCTGCAACTTCATATGATTCAAGGGTTAAATTTAAAGCTCAATTGAACCTTGCATCTGCATTAGAGCATGCTGGAAGGACTTCAGAGGCTTGGAAGGTTCTCAAGTCAATGAGTGCCATAGGAAACGATGGTTTATTACTTTCCAAAAAATTGGCTGCTTTAGAGAAAATTATTATTTCTAGTGATTCAGGACAGTACCAGGATAGAATGCCTGCTTCGCAGCATATGATAGTTCCTATTTCAGAAGAAGGAGTAACTAAATGAACATTCTGAGAATAGTAATTTTTGGATTTACAATATCAATAATACTAATGACTTCCTTGATTCTGGTTGACACTGACTCTAATGCTAGTGATCAAGATCTAAATTCTCACACTCAACAGATTCGATTAGGTGAAAGTTTAAGTATACTTTCTAACAGACTTTATGGGACTTATGATTATTGGCATTCTATCGCAAAATTAAATAGGAAAAAAATTCCAAACCCAAATGTCGTTCAAGCTGGAGCAGTACTTCGAGTGCCTTATATGAAAAATTTAAAGGTGAAAACTGTGCCAAGTAACAAGGATTTAGCAGAATCTAATAGTGAAGATTTTACAACAGAAAGTCAGCTATTAGTGAAAAAGGAACCATTCAAAAGAACACTATCTTCTACTTCAATGTCAGGACAGTTTGAGAAAAGTACTATTGATGAGCTCATTTTGATTCCACATGCTAAAAGGAACAAACTAGAGCATGAATTAAGAAAGTCTAAGATGTTGTGGGGACAGTAATAAAAGAGGAAGAAGAGAAAAGTGATTATGAATGATCAGAATCAAAGGTTGCTATTTCAATTTTTCATGGTCGCTTCTGCATTGTTATTTTATCAAGTTGCTTGGTCTGAAGAAGTTTTTCAATCTGAAGGGCATACAAGCGGGACGGCCCAAAATCATATTCATATCTCAATGGCTGATTCAGATTGGGTGCTGGGCTTAGGAGTATCTATGGGAAGTATGTCCAGTCGTACTGTCGGTTACGGTCAGTCTATTAATTTTGATTATAGATTTCTCAGTACTTCTGATTCTCGATTTCTCTCTAGTATTTTTCTAGGGGTTTACGGAGAGCATCACTCCTATGACCCATCTTCGAATGCGATGCTGTTCGGACTAGATATTAGTTATCATTTTTCTGAAGAAAACTCGGGTTTTATTGTGAGTGTTGCACCCACTTTTGGAATTCTCACAGCAAAAACAACAGTCAATGGATTAGGTCTTGTTCCCAGAATTCAATACCATGTTCCCTTAATTAATAGGATTACAGCTGCCTTGGAATTAGGTGCACCCATGATATTGGTTAGTCCACTGAACCCCTACTATAATGCATCTGTCTTGGTACAATTTTGGTTTTAGCGTATAAAACTAAGGATCATTAAGAGTCTGGAATCTTAGTGCCTTGAATTGATTGTCAGATGGTATATTTTTGTGAGCTTTTCAAGGCTTTGTACAAAATCATTAAATGAATGGACTCCCATTTTCATTTCCATTTTTTCTTGAATTTCATTGAATATTTTTATGAGGGTGAGTGCTTTCTTTTTCCCTTGGGGAGTCAATTGGAAATCATACCCTCTTGCATCTGCAGTCACCATGAAGCGTTTTAAAAATCCCTTTTTCTCTAAGCCTCTGAGTGAGTGGCTCAGGTTGGACTTAGAAACACGAAAAGTAAGTACTAACTGATACGGTCGCACCGGTGTTGCTTCGAAAAAACAGGCTGTTAAAATCAAGCCCTGTAATAAATGAACACCCTGTTTAGATAAAGTGCGTTGTAGATGATCAATGAGTGATCCTTGAGTTTGGTAGAGAGCAAAAATAGGGCTTTGAGAAAGATATTTTTGAATTTTCATTTCAGCTCTTTTACGTGAAAAAGTTGAATCATTCAACTATCCAATAAAAAACATTAATACTATCGGTTGACTTGATTTGTATTTTGGGTTCAATCTTGGTTTTAAATAAAAGGAGTTAGAAAGATGGTAGATTTTGAGCATAGACTTTCAAACCTGAAAGCGCTCGGTATTTACAGAAGTTTAGAGCAAGGAAAAGGGATTGATTTTGCTTCTAATGATTATTTGGGCTTCAGCAAGAATGAGGCGATTCGAGATCAACTTCTCAAGTTTATGAAAACTTCTTATTCTCTTGGTTCGACAGGTTCAAGACTGGTGTCTGGAAATTTTAAGGAAATGGAAGAGATTGAAAATTTTATTTCGGAAATTTTCCAATCGGAAAGCTCTCTCTACTTCGGTTCTGGTTATCTTGCTAATCTTGGAGTTTTAAGTTCAATAGGTGGGGAGGATACTGAGTTTTTTTCTGATGAGTATAATCATGCCAGTATTATTGATGGAATTCGACTTTCTAAGTCTATTTTTAAAGTTTTTAAGCACAATGATAGTGTGGAGCTAGAGCAATTTTTGCAAAAAAGTACTGCTAAACGTAAAATTATTATTAGTGAGTCTATTTTTAGTATGGAGGGAGACCAAGCACCTGTTGAAATTTTAGAGAAACTAGCGGAGAAATTTAACGCTTATCTTATTTTGGATGAAGCTCACGCTACTGGGACATGCGGTCCAGATGGACTAGGGCTTGCATTTACTTTAAAGTGGAATCGTGTTCTTTCTATTCATACTTGTGGAAAAGCGCTTGGGGGATATGGAGCTTTTGTTTGTTGTAGTATGGAAATGAAAGAGTTTTTAATTAATCATGCTAGAAGTTTCATTTTTACAACTGCACCGGCTCCCTTTATGGTTGCACAGACTCGTTTTGCTCTAACTGAATTCATTACTAAAAAAAGTCATTTTTGTAAATTGACAGAAAATGTTGAATTTTCTAAGAATTTATTTCAAAAGCACGGTTTGATGCACACAGGAACTCATATTGTTCCTTTTATAGTAGGATCTAGTCATCAAGCAGTATTGCTTGCCCAAAGTTTGCAAGCTGCAGGGATTTTCTCAAAAGCAATTCGATTCCCTAGTGTTCCGGAAAATTCAGCTCGATTGCGGTTAACTTTAAAGTCTTTTCATACTGGAAAGCAAATCAGGTTTCTTTGTGATTATCTAGAAAAATTTCAATTGGAACAGCTTCTTCAGAAGGAATTTAAATGCATCTCTTCGTAACGGGAACGGATACTAACATTGGGAAGACGTTAGTATCTATAGGATTTGCTTTTAGTTTGCATCGGAAGTATTGGAAGCCCGTTCAAAGTGGAACAAAGGTTCTTACAGATTCAGAAAAAGCAACTCAGCAGCTTGGGCTCTCGAGGGTGATTCCAGAGTTTTATCGATTAAAAAATCCTCTTTCACCTCATTTGGCTTCTAAGCAAGATGGAGTTCAAATTAGTGTTCAGAAAATTTTAGAATTTTCAAAAAAAATATCAGAACCCCTTATTATAGAAGGATCAGGAGGTATTCTCGTACCGCTCAATGAGAAGGAGCTTGTGGTGGACCTCATAAAAGGATTGAATTGTCTGAGTATAGTAGTTGCGCGGTCAACATTGGGAACCATTAATCACACGCTTCTTACTTTAGAGGCGATGAGAAGCAGAGATCTGAAGTTAGGTGGAGTCGTACTCGTGGGTCCTCCGAATCTAGAAAATAAATTAGCAATTGAAAAGTATGGAGCTACCCAAATCATTGCAGAAGTTCCTTGGTTTGAGGGAAGTGATGATTTTGTATCTAAAAAATTATTAAATTATTTTATAAGAAAAAAGGATGAGAAATGGAATTATCTTTAACATTGGGTAAAATTATGGCTGATCGTCAGTCACATGCAATGTGGCTGAATAGTTTATCTTATTTAGAATATCGAGGATTTCGTAAAATCGTGCGATCTCAAAAAACAAGTGATATGAGTTTAGAACGCTTGCTTCATAGTATGGAGGAAGTTCGTCATGCTGTTTTTTTTAAAAAACAAGCTATAAAATGGGGTGGAAATTTATTTGAATTTTATAGAGATGAAGTACTTCTTGGCGGTATTTCAACTAAAAAGTATTTTTGTTCTCTTGATAGTGGCGTTTCTGAGCAATTAAAAGCGATTGAGAATAGTTCTATTTCAAACACAGCTTATTGTATAGTGACTTGGCTCGTTGAGCAACGGGCACTTAGTATTTATACTATTTATGATCGTTTACTTCAGGCTTCTCGAGAGGATTTTTCTTTAACTTCTATTCTTAGAGAAGAAAATGCTCATTTGAAAGAGATGGTTGTTTCATCGATTCAGATGATACAGAAGTATGGTTTGACATTACAAACTCTGGAACAGGTCGAAGAAGAAGCATTTAAAGATTTCTGGTTGTCCATAGAGTCTGCGGTGGCTTTTTGATGAAGATTTGGAGACCTTATACTCAAATGTTAGGTGCACATCCTCCTTTTCCGGTTGCTCAGGCAGAAGGCGCCTATCTTTACTTGAAAAATGGAAGAAAAATTTTAGATGGAATATCAAGTTGGTGGGTGATTACTCATGGTCATTCACATCCCGCAATTACCGATGCAATAGCTAAGCAGGCTCGCGTATTGGATCAAGTGGTTTTTGCTGATTTTTCTCACGATTCAGCTGAAGAGTTAGTGGATTTATTGGGAACACTTCTTCCTTCTAGTTTCAGTCGAGCTTTTTTTTCTGACAATGGCTCTACTTCAGTGGAAGTCGCCATGAAAATGGCTTATCAAGCTTGCATGCAGTCAGGGCAGAAAGGAAGAAGAAAATTTCTGACGTTTGAGCGGGCTTATCACGGGGATACTTGTGGTGCAATGAGTGTAACTGCTGATGGGCTTTTTACAGCCGCTTATGACGATCTTCGATTTCAAACTATTCGTTGCAAGCAGGGTTCCTATTTAAATGATTCTATGGAGGAATGGTTAGGTGATTTTATTCGGCAGATGAGTCGTTATGGAGATCAGATTGCTGCTGTGATTATAGAGCCACTCCTTCAGGGTGCTGGAGGAATGGTTGTTTGGCCTATTGAGGCTCTCCAGGAAATAGAGAGGATTTGTAGGGAACAGAAAATTTTTATTATCTTTGATGAGGTGATGACCGGATTTGGCCGAACAGGCTCTTTGTTTGCATTTGAAAAAATCGGGAGAATGCCTGATTTTCTTTGTCTCTCAAAAGGGTTAACGGGGGGCGCCCTTCCACTAGCTGTCACTTTGACTACTGACCAGATTTATGAGAACTTTTTATCGTCTAACTCAAATAGAATGTTTTTTCATGGTCATAGTTTTACAGGTAATGCGATTTCTTGTGCAGCTGCAAGCGCAAATTTAAGACTTTTCCAATCTTCTCGGGTCATTCAACAGATTCAATCCATTCAGCGGGCACATCATGATGCTATTTCATTATTAAGAAAGGAGATTCCTTTAAAAGATGCTCGTGTAATCGGTCCCGTTGGTATTATTGAAGTCGATCAGGAGGCTGGATATGGAAGCCATTTTTCAAAAGAAATTTCTGCTAGATGTATGGATCAAGGCCTTTTTATTCGCCCTCTTGGGGAAGTTATTTATCTAATGCCCCCTTACTGCACTACTCCTTTGGAAGTTAGATTTGCGTGGGAGACTATCCTAGATGTTTGCCGAAAATTATTTTTTCGTTAAGATTGTTGAAATAAGTTAACTCGATGCGTCGAGAAAGTCATGGAGACTGATTTGTAATTTCTCCTTGCCATTTGTACCCTCATTACGGCATTTCTAAGAGGCTCTTGGAGGGGGTAATGATGTTGACAAAGCTATTTCCTAAAGAAAAAGATTTTTTTCCCATTTTCAATCAGATGACTCGGGGTTTATCCGCTAGTATTTCTGAACTTTTAGATTTAATGGATCATCCTGAAAATATAGAGGTTGCTGTTTTAAAAATTAGAAATCTAGACTTGCAGGCCGAACAGCTAGCAAGGCAGAGTATTGAATGTCTTCATGATACTTTTATTACACCCTTTGATCGGAGGCATATTTTTCAATTTGTTACTCAACTGGGGCAAATGAGTACCTTAGCTCGGATCATAATAGAAAAGCTTCAAGCCTATCATTTAATAAATTTGCCGATTGAACTTATCGAAATCACTTTTAAGTGTGGACAAGCCTGCTCTTTTTTAAAGCAAATGGTAGTTCATCTGCAAAATCTGAAGCGCCCAGATGAAACACTTCAGTTATGTTTGAATATTTACAAAATTCGATCAACTAGTGAAGAACTTTTTTTTAAGGTATCAAAAGACCTCTATGCTCATGAATTGGATATTAAGAGCCTAATGAAATTTAAGGAGATAAGTGAAGATTTTGTTTCGATGATTAGGAAGTTTGAGGGGATTTCATTTTTAATCGAAGAGATTGTTCTTGAATACGCTTAGCTTAAGGGCTTTATATGAGCATTATATTTATTATATTTTTAATCGCTATGGCTTTGGCATTTGATTTCATTAATGGGTTTCATGATGCCGCAAACTCGATTGCGACTGTAGTTTCAACTCGAGTTCTGAAGCCTTCTTATGCAGTTGTATGGGCAGCTTTTTTTAATTTTGTTGCTTTTTTATTTTTTGAAACGAAGGTTGCTAATACAATTGGAAATGGATTAATTGATGTCTCAATTGTAGATCCAGTCTTGATTTTTTCAGCGCTCTTTGGGGCAGTCGTTTGGAATTTAATTACTTGGTTTTATGGTATTCCTTCGAGTTCTTCTCATGCATTGGTGGGAGGTTTAGTTGGAGCAGGGATATCAAAGGCTGGCTTGGCAGTAGTTCATCTCTCAGGTTTAATTAAAATTGTGATATCTATATTTATCTCACCATTACTAGGTTTATTTTTAGGATTTTCTTTGATGAAAATAGTAAGGAAGGGGTTAGCTTCAAAATCTCCTTTCAGTGTAGATTACTGGTTTAGAAAGTTACAGCTGGTGTCGGCCGCACTTTATAGTTTAGGGCATGGAGGGAATGATGCTCAAAAAACGATGGGAGTGATTACTGTCTTGCTCTTTTCTTCGGGATATTTAAAGGGCCCTTTTTATGTTCCTTTGTCGGTAGTGATTGCTTGTCAACTTGCAATGGGTTTGGGAACTTTGATGGGGGGGTGGAGAATTGTAAAAACAATGGGTTCTAAGCTTACTAAGTTAAAACCTGTGGGTGGATTTTGCGCTGAAACTGCCGGTGCTTTAACTTTATTTATGGCAACGGGGTCTGGAATTCCTGTTTCCACTACTCATACTATTACGGGTTCTATTATCGGAGTGGGAAGTGCAAATGCTGTTCATGCTGTTCGTTGGGGGCAGACGTCTCGAATACTGATTGCATGGATTATTACTCTGCCAGTTGTAGCAATAATCTCTTCTTTGACTTGGTTTTTAGTCAATTTGATCCAGTAAGCTTTTTATTTATCCATGTTTGAGTTGAACTAAAGTATATGGTTATGGTACTAGGGCATTTCTAAGTGAATGATTCAGTCCATTCAGAACTTTTTTTTAATTTAAAGTTTGCATCATGAAAAATAGGTTCTCCTTATATTAGAGGAGTCATTTCAATGATTTTGCATTTATTTATTTTCATCAGATTATTCTCAATTTTATTTATTACTTCCACCTATGCAGCTGACGATTGGTGCCTTCAAAATCGGGAGGTTCCTCCATGTAATGGTGCTCCTGGAAGATGCACAATCAATTTAAATGGTGAACAAGGGGGATTTGTTGCTGACACCGCAACTATTATTCAAATAGGATGGATACAAGCTCGTAATAAACCCTATATTGGGTTAGAAGCGAGTATTTGTGATCATGCCCGGGTCACCGGAGATGCTCGAATTACTAGAAACGCGCAAGTCATGGGAAATGCTCGGGTCTCTAGAAATGCTCGGATCTTTGGAGATGCTCGTGTAACTGGATATGCTCGTGTTACGGGAGATGCTTGGGTTTATGGAACAGCGCATGTTGCTGGAACTGCGCGTATAGATGGGAATGCCCATGTTGCTGGAAATGCTCATATTACTAGAAATGCTCGTGTTACGGGGAATGCTTGGGTCTATGGGGCTGCCCGGATAACGGGAGATGCTTGGATTACTGGAACTGCCCGGGTTTTTGAAAATGCTCGTGTTTCCGGAAATGCTAGGATTGCTGAAAATGCTTGGGTCTATGGGATTGCTCGGGTCTTTGGGAATGCCCGAGTTTCTGGAAATGCTTGGATCTATGGAAATACCCAAATGAATAGGGGGCATATTATCAATGGTATTCATGTGAGAAATTCTTTGACACCCAATCAATACTCGATTTTGCCTCAACAGAATGTATTGGTCATCAATTATCAAGATGGAATTGTTAGGCCTCACGTACTTACAGCAGTTAGTCCCGATTTTAGTGCAAGCGCACAGGCATGTTTAACTCGATTAAGGGCTCAAGGAAGTGAAGAGGACTGCTCCATTTGTTTTGAACCTATGGTTCCAATGGTTTTTGGAATAAATTACGCATTCACTGAATGTGGACATTTATTCTGCAAAGTCTGTCTGGATAAAGCTTTAAATGATGCGAGCAGCAGGTGTCCTTTATGTCGGACACCGCTAGTAAAAGACGAAGCTTCTGAACAGTAATTTTTGAGTTAAAATAAAGTATATTTGTGTATTACTGAACTTCTCTTAATGATTATTAGATTATTCTCATTTTTATTCATTATTTTTACCTATGAAGCTGATGGTTGGTGCCTTTAAAATCAGAAAAACCCTCTATGTAACGGTTCTCCTGGAAGATGTATAATAAATTCCAATGGTGATCAAGGAGGATTTATTGCTGATACTGCAACTGTTATACGAACAGAATGGCCACAAGCTCGTAATCGAGCTTATAATTGGATTAAATGCAAGCATTTGTGATCATCCGCGGGTTACTGGAAATGCCTGGGTCATTGGAGATGTCTGGATTTATGGAGATTCTCGGGTTTATGGAACATCCTTTGTTTTTAGAAATGCCCAAATCTACTGAGATGCGTGGGTCTTTGGAAATGCGCAAGTTTATGAGGCTGCTCGGATTTATGGAGATGCTCAAATCTTTGGGAATGATCTTATTTTAAGTGGAAATTA
>CAIYTD010000156.1 GCA_903928955.1 Oligoflexia bacterium
CCCAAGGCTTCCAGAAGTGGCCCCTCATTTTTATACAAAAAATAAAAAACTCAGCCTGGCCGATAACCTAATTTTTCCGCTTCTAGTAGCTTATCTTTTGGAATGAAAAAAAAATTCAACGTCCCCAGTCATTGATAGGATCATCCCTAAGGAAGTTAAACCTAGGGAAGCCGGAAAGGGAATCAATCCTTTTGCTCAGGAAGAAATTATGATTAAAGCTCGTCCTGCTTCAAAAAAACCTCGCTGAAGCTTTCCTAAATCATTAAAGCAGATTTTTGCTGAAAAAAAAGAATTGGTAATTTTAATTATACGACGGAGAGTGTAATTTGTTTTGTGTAAACCGAGCGGTTTAGTATTTCAGTTTCCGCACTCTTGAATACAATCACCGAACACGATTTTTAGTTGTCCAAGTATCATCGGCCAATCTCTTTTACTACGAAAGCCCTCCACACAAGCTATCAGCACCAGGGATGTCGACCTCAATCTCACCAGAAGAGGTTTTAATTTTTTTATGGGAAAATCCCTTGCGAGAATGATCTCTTGAATGATTCGATTTTTTCCGGTTAAATCAGAAAGAGTTCTAATATTTTTCATTTTCTCTTCAACTTTTGCTATGTCAAACGCAGGGGGAGTTTTATTGCTATCCATTTCCAGCTCCTTCCATGAGTTAAGACTAAAAGCTTAGCTCACTTTTGAAAGGCCGGTTACACAAAAAATATTTACGCTCCAAAAATCGACTTTACGCTCAACTTTTAATTGCTGGATAGTTGCCCTTTAACTTTCTTTGGGCAACTGGAATCGCTTTTCCGATAAAACCAGCTTGAATCGAATATCATAATTTCCACAAGAAAATTCTTTGCAGCATTTCAAACAAGCCAAACTATCTAGCTTTTTACGAGCCTGAAAACTTTTTTGGCAAAATTTACAATGATAAAGATATTGGTAAGATTTAAACTTTGCGACAGTGTTATATCTACTCACACCCATCATTGTCATTTTTGCATAAAACTCAGAAGTATGGCCGTAAGGACGATTGAGCACCCATAACCAATAATGAATCATCTCATGAGAAAGCGTATCTAAAACCAAAGCCTCTGCTTGCATCTCCTCTTTCAAATAAGATGCAATTTCAATTCGAGGCGGAGCTTCCTTCCAAAATCTGCGACTTCCAGGAATAAAACGGCCAGAGCAAGACCGCAGTCTCGAGTTCCAAGCCAGTTGAGGAAAATCTAAAAATCCATCAAAATAGGTGCCATTTACTTTCTGAAAAAGAAAAGGCAAATCTAACAAAAAAGAAGAGGCTGAATGCATCCCCTCATAATGAACGATAGAAGAAATAGAGTCAAATTGGCCTTTTGACTAGGTCATGCTAAAGACAAAGGATGCAAATGAGTCCTCGTCTGACCCCCCTCACAAACTCCACACAGGATCCATTATCTCATGCATGGCAAAAAGCTCTAGAATGGGACAAATTGATCGAGCTCGCTCAAAAAGAGGCGCGTACAGAACCTGGAAAACTCTTATTAGAAAGCATCAAAAGACCTGAAAATTGGGCTTCTGAAATCTCGAGCGCCCGCCAAATGCAGCTTGAAACACAAGAAATTACGCCGTTATTAGATCGCGATGCCCTCTGGGGCCCCCTTTTTGAACTTCGAGATCCTTCTGATTTACTGGATCGCCTAGAAAGAGGAAGCATCCTAGAAATTGTGGATTTAGCCCTACTCCGCCGCTGGCTTTATGCAGTGGACTCATGGACTCAAATTCCCCGAGATGAAATGCGAGGTGAACATTTTAAAAAAACTTTAATCTCCCTACCTGAACCGCTAAATATCCTAAAAATTCTAGATCGAATCCTGACTCCCCAGGGAGAACTCTCAGAAAAAGCGTCCCCGCCCTTAACAAGGCTTTTTTCAGAAATTCGAACCCTCAAAAGAGAGATCAGCGTTATTTTAGACCAGCTGCTAAAAACCTTATCTCAAAAAGGCGTTTTACAAGAAAACTTTACAGATGTCCGCGATGGACGCTATGTCCTTCCGGTTAAAATTTCCTGCCAAGGGGAAATTGATGGAATCATCTATGAGGCTTCAGCTAGCCATCAAACCGTTTTTGTCGAACCTCGAGAAGTAGCTGCACTTAACAATAAACTCAGACAACGCCAAAATGACCTCATTCAAGAAATTTATATCGTTCTGGAAGCCACCTCTCATCAACTTCAGCCTTTTGTCCATGAAATGAACGTAGCAATTCTCACACTCTGTCATTGGGACAGCGTTCAAGCTAAAGCAAGACTTGCAAGACATTATGCAGGCAAAACAATTCAGGTTACTGAGGACAGAACTTTTTTTCTTCATCAAACTGCACATCCTCTCCTCTGGTGGTCGCTTAATCCTGACGAGATTATTCGAAATAAAATAGAATTTGGACAACCAGCCAGAACTCTATTACTGACAGGACCGAATACAGGAGGAAAAACCGTCTTATTGAAAACTCTCGGGCTAGCAGGAATCTGCGCTAGAACAGGCTTTCCCTTTCCTGCTACAGATCAGCCCATTATCCCATTTTTTGACTCATTTTTCGCTGACTTAGGAGATGCTCAATCGATTGAACACCACCTCTCGAGCTTTTCAGGACATGTTCTTCGATTCAAAGAAATTATAGAAAAGATTACCGACAAGAGTTTAATATTGATTGATGAATTAAACTCAGCAACTGATCCAGATGAAGGCGCTGCATTTGGCAGAGCAGTACTCGAAACGATCATGGCTCGGAACGCAATGATTGTAACCACAACGCATGACCCCCACCTCAAGGCATTAGCAGTTTCTGATTTTAGAATTGTGAACGCAAGCATGGCTTTCGATGAAAATGCCCGAACTCCAACATATAAAATGCTGCTAGGAATACCTGGAAGGTCTCGAGCACTAGAAACAGCAGAAAGGCTAGGAATTCCACCTTACGTCATTGAACTAGCTAAAAAATATCTTTCTTCTGAACATATTGAATTTGAAAAGCTATTAGCGAAACTAGAATCTGATACTCAAGAAATCTCACGCGCTCGAAAACAAACTCTAGCCTTAAGGGAAGAGGCAGACCGTCTCAAAAGCGAATGGACCCTACGCACAGAAGCATCCGTTCATGAAATGATGGAGCGCACTCGACAGCGTCTCAAAAAAATTATAGAACAAGCCCAAGATGAGGTTCGAACTTCCGTTCGAAAACTAGATCAATTAAAAACCCACAAAGATCTCGATCAAGCTCGAAGCCAGTTCAATGAAATATTTCATCAAACGACTACTCAAGTCGAGCTTGCACTCGGAGAAGAAGCTCCCGAAATTGCATACACTCTCGCACTCAAAAAAGAACCTTCTGCTCGCCTCAAATCCACTCTAGAGCTTAAAAAGGGAATGACAGTCAGAATTCCGAAGTGGAAATCAACTGGCACCATCCTTGAGGTTTCAGGAACAAAAATTAAAGTCTCTATGGGTACGATGCAAATCCTACTTTCTGCACATGAAGTAGAAGCAACTGGAACCCCCCCTCAAAAAAATCCAGTTAGTTCCACCCAAATCAGCGGAATCCAATCATTCTTTACTCCTCCCCATGAAATTGATTTACGAGGAACTCGTTTAGAAGAAGCCATGAACCATCTTGAGCAGTATTTGGATCTGGCCTTCCGAAGCGGAAACTTAGCTGAAGTGAAAGTCATTCATGGCTTAGGAACAGGTGCCTTGAGAGAGGGAACTCTTCGATTATTGGGACGCCTACCTTATATTAAAGCTTTTCGAAACGGTGGCGCCGGGCAAGGCGGAACCGGAACCACTTTTGTCGAATTTGACAGAGATTAACCGCTTACAGTCCGAGCATCATAAAAGTAAACCAAAGTACAAATCCAGAAATAACAGGAATAGTGAAATTATCATCGATATCTAGAGGCAAGAGTTCCGTCATCCCTCCTGCCAATCCACCCATTAGCGACAATGGCAATATCAAACTCTCTGCCATTCTCAGACTCTTGAGATAAAAGAAAGTCACTAATACGCAGACAAAAACTCCTGCGGCAGTTCCAATCCAGGTCTTGCCATTTTCAAACCTTGGTCCGTGATGCCCATAAAGAATCCCAGCAAGTGAAGCAATTGGATCTCCACAAGCCAAATAGAGTAAACTCAGCACCGCAATAGGTTTTGGAAAAAGTCCTACTGCAATCATTGCAGCGAAAATATAATGAGGAATAGTACTCAACTGAGTCATTTCATGAGCACGGAGAAACGGACCCCAGATTTTCACCATTTTTTCATTCAATACAGGATTTCTCAGACGAGTAAATTCTACAAAAAGATCAAGTCCCAGAAAAAATCCTAAAATGAGTACTCCCATGCCTCTAGAAATTCCTGACATGTAGATTAAAACAATAATAAGCCCCATGAAGGCATGAAACATCTTTCTCATGAGATGGAGATCGGTTCTAAAATGAATGCGAATAGGAATGTCACCTAAAGCGTTGACCATTTTAAAATCTGCTGAACGTTTCATCATCTTTTTTTCCTTTTTGCTCTACTATTGTCATGTATTGTTCCTTATCCAAAAGTAAGTCACTTTCAGATAAGGAACAATGTTCAGCAACAACGTAGGATGAAACATACAAAGCAACCTAAATGCCAAATAAGTTGACTCAATCGATATTTTTTAATATTTTTTTGCTCCATTTTCATGAGTTATTTCAGATACTTTGATGACTCACTTTTAAACGCACTCCATCATTTCACTTTTGTCCTCTTTTTTTTCTAAGAAATGGGTAATATTTTACGCATTAGTGACACTCATCTGAGTAGATTACTACGCAGAAAAATTTTAACTTGACTTAATATTTCAAGCGCTCAATCCTTATTAAAGGGACGTAAACGGATGCGTTTCTATTCACATCAAGAGAAGGGCTCTCCATGGAAGGAATTGTCAAGTACTCGCTTGACGCAGGCTCAGAATCACCATTGCCTGCCTCTGACAATCTAACATCTGAATTTATCAACCTGACGCCTACGCATAGTCGAGTCAAACAAATTTGGGCTATCGGCGGTGGCAAAGGAGGAGTCGGAAAAAGTCTGATTTCTTCCAGCTTAGCTATCGCGCTTTCACAAAAAGGAAATAAAGTAATCGCCATTGATCTCGATTTAGGAGGAGCGAATCTCCATACTATTCTTGGAATCGACCTACCCGACAAAACACTCAATGATTTTTTTTGCCAACGCGAGACCCAAATAGAAAAATGCGTTGTACCAAGTATCATTCCAAACCTAGCTCTCATCAGTGGTGCACAAGATTCCTTAGGGATTGCTAACCTTCTGCCAACACAAAAGGCGGAATTCCTAAAAAGCGTCCGAGAGCTGGATGCAGACTATCTCATTTTTGACCTAGGAGCTGGAACAAGCTTCAATACACTCGATTTCTTCCTATACAGCGATATTGGGATTATCACTCTTTTACCTGAGCCTACTTCTATTGAAAACGGATATCGTTTTATCAAAAGTGCATACTACCGCTATCTGATGCACTGCCATTCTTTAGAAGCGATTCGACCTATTATTAAAATGGCTATGGATCAAAAAAATATCGCCGGCATTAAATCTCCTCGTGATCTGATCCGGGAAGTAAATAATAAAAACCCTGAATTAACAGCGCTACTCAGAAAAGAAATTGAGAAATTTAAACCTAATCTTATCATCAATCAAACCCGCACTCAATCTGACATAGATATTGGGTCATCAGTTAAGATGATTTGCAAAAAACATTTTGGAATTGATATGGACTATCTCGGCAATATTGACTACGACAGCTCAGCCTGGCAAGCAGTTCGGAGAAAGCGACCGCTGATGCTAGAATTTCCGAACTCTAAACTTATTACCAGTATTGAACAGATTGTCCAAAAATTAATTAAAAACCATAGTTTATCAAAAAATTCGATATCATGAGAGTCTAAATGAACTTGAAGGAAGAAAGCAGCTTATACGATATTC
>CAIYTD010000157.1 GCA_903928955.1 Oligoflexia bacterium
TGTCCGATTTTTTTATAAAAACTTTGAAAAAAGAAGGAGGAGAAATTGTTTTAGAGCAGAGTTACAGTTCAGGGGATATTGATTTTAAATCTCAATTAACTGCAATTCGAGCAAAAAAACCAGATGCTATTTTTATTCCAGGTTACTATACTGAAGTAGCTTTGATTGCACGACAAGCCAGAGAATTGGGAATTCAAGTGCCATTATTAGGGGGTGACGGATGGGATTCTCCCAAGTTGGTTGAAATTGGCGGGAAATCATTGAATCACTCCTATTTTTCTACCCATTATTCCAGTGAAAGTCAGGCTCCTGAAGTCCGT
The DNA here is from genome assembly GCA_903928955.1 of Oligoflexia bacterium. Classification (GTDB taxonomy): domain Bacteria; phylum Bdellovibrionota; class UBA1018; order UBA1018; family UBA1018; genus CAIYTD01. Next base: position 321 of record CAIYTD010000157.1, read on the forward strand.
CATTTTATCGAGAAATTTAAGGAAAAATATGCAGTAGTTCCCGATGGCTTAGCAACGCTAGGGTATGACTCAGTCATGTTATTGATAGATGCGATTCGGAGAGCTGGGAATTTAAATGCAGCAAGTATACGAGATTCCTTAGCTCTAACGCATCAGTTTTTGGGTGTTACTGGAAAAATATCCTTAGATGAAAAGAGGAACCCTGTAAAATCAGCAGTTGTTCTGATGATAGACAACGGTGAAGTGAAATATAACACGACTGTAGAACCCTAAGTTTATGAAATCTGCTTTCCTGGTCAGTATGATGTTTTGCTTTCTCCTTTGGGAAGGAGTTGCAATCGGGCAAACGAAGAAACCTTTTATTTCAGCTTGGGTCCAGATTGGACCTGAGACGCAAGCAATTGCAAGAGTTGTCACAGGGGAATCCACCTGTCCTAAAATTTTTTTAGACGCTCGAGAAGAAAAAATGTTTTTGAGAGTGAAACCCTCTCAAAATTTTCCAGTTCGAATTTGTGAAAAAGTAATTCCTGCAAGCACTACGAGAGCGCAAATTAATGGAATTAGGCTTTCTATCCCTCAGTCTAGACCGCGGCGAATCCTGATTTTAGGAGATACGGGGTGCCGAATTAAAGTCATTCCAGGAGAAAAATCAGTTCAGAATTGTCATCAGCCGGACGCGTGGCCCTTTCTAAAAGTAATTCAAAGTGCTGTGGAATGGAGGCCGGATTTGGTAATTCATGTAGGAGATTATCTCTATAGAGAATCCCCCTGTCCTGCTGGAAGCAGGGGGTGCAGGGGTTCTCCTTGGGGAGATCGATGGCCAACATGGAATGCAGATTTTTTTTCTCCCGCACATGCATTGCTTGCATCTGCACCTTGGGTTTTTGTTCGAGGGAATCATGAATTATGTTCGAGAGCAGGCGAAGGTTGGTTTAGATTTTTAGACTCGCGATCGTATTCAGGAGAATGTAAAGATGATACCGATCCATTTTGGATTCAATTAGGCCGAGTGCAGATGGCGGTGCTCGATTCAGCAAATGCAGAGGATTCAAAATTAGATCCCATTCAGGTTCAAAACTATCTTGCTCAAGTCAAAAAAATTCAAAAATTTCCGCTTCAAAATGGATGGTTGCTCACACATCGCCCGATTTGGGCTAAGAGCGAGCAGCAATTTCTCAATCTCACTTTACAAAAGGCCTTTCAGCGAAATATTTTGTCTCAGTGGCAGCTTATTTTAGCGGGGCATATGCATATATTTGGGCTATTTACATTTGCAGATGATGGACCTTCGCAATTTATTTCGGGAAACGGAGGGACAGAGCTCTATTCTATTCCTACAGTTCCCTCAGGTAGTAAAATAGGTGATCGCACGATTAAAAAAAGTAGAGTCATTCAGAAGTTTGGTTTTATGACTTTGGAGGCAACTTCGGCTGGCGGGTGGATAGGGGTTGCTCATGATGCAAACGGAAAGATCCTCCAGCAGTGTAGTATAGAAGGTAGTCATGTGGATTGTCCTTGAAGTTTTCTTTGAGATTTCCTTTTACAATTCAGTTTTCAATGACTGACTGCCGTGGTATATAACGAAACGTTAGTTACTTGTCGCGTCGGAGTCTGCGAGCATAGTGCTCTATCCTCTTTAGCGGCTCCCAGCCTTAAGGAGGTCTCATGGGTAAAAAATTATATGTAGGGAATCTTCCCTTTTCAGCAACAGATCAAATTTTAGCCGATACTTTCGCACAATGCGGAACAGTCGAATCGGCTAAAATTATTACAGACAGGGATACAGGCCGAAGCAAAGGTTTCGGGTTTGTTGAGATGTCGAGTGAAGCTGAAGCTGCTGATGCAATCAGTAAGTTCAATGGTGCTGATTATGACGGTCGAGCAATGACTGTAAATGAAGCTAAGCCTATGGCTCCTCGTGAAAAAAGAGGTGGCGGCGGATTTGGCGGCGGCGGTGGCGGCGGCGGTGGACGTGGCGGGTTTGGCGGCGGCGGCGGCGGCGGTGGTGGCGGCGGTGGACGTGGCGGGTTTGGCGGCGGCGGACGTGGCAACCGTTATTAATTTTTCTTTTTAATTCAGTTAGGACGTTTCATTGTCTAAGGAAGATCTCATTCGTCTTGAAGGTAAAGTTTCAGATGCTACAGGTGGCGGAAATTATCAAATTCTTTTGGAGAATGGGGTAACTATTACAGCTAGGCTTTCTGGCAAGATGAAACGGTTTAAGATCCGGATCATAGTGGGAGACAAGGTAAGTGTGGGTGTCTCTCCCTATGATCCTTCTCATGGAATTATTACTCATCGACAAAAAATTTAGAATTTTGCTCACATATTCCAACTCCTTCTAGTTATTTGTGGTAAATTTCTATTCCAATGGAAAATGAAAAAGGGAGTAATATGAAGGCAACCTATTCTAAGCCGGGTAGAAACCAATTTAAGTGTTTTCATTGCAGATTAGTTTTTTCGGCTAAAGAAGGGGACTGGTATACTTGGAATACGATAGAAGTTCATCTTTGTAATAACTGTGAGAAGTTAACTAAAGCAAAGCCAGAACGTCGTTCTTCTAGTTGATAATTCAGTTAAATGGTATTGATTGTGAGTACAGTAGTTCCCTTCCAGCACTGCACATCACTTTCATGGGTGATCAGAGCTCTGAAGATAAGAGGCTCAGGAATACAGTTTGAGTGGATGTAGAATAGATTGGGCGCTAAGTCACAAATGTTTTCTGAATGAGCTATAGAGCGAAGGAAGTAGAAAATGGAAACGAACGACTACGATGCGGACATTGTGTTTGGGGCTTGGCTGAGAGATCAGCGTGTTTCTGCAGGAATGTCCATTGAGGAAGTTTCAAAGAAATCTGGAATTTCCATTCAAAGAATCAAGTCTTTAGAAGTAGGCTATGCTGAAAAAGGCATTACTAAAGCTGAATCCGAGCAGCTCTGTACGGCCTATAAAATTGTTTTAAAGGACTTTATTCATCGTGCTTCGGGTAACCTTTAGTCTTTTTTTAGGGAGTCTCAAATTAAGTTCAAATCAGCTATTCAGCAAATCTTTTTTGAAGATACTTGATAATATCCGATGACTCATACATCCATTGAATGGAGCCATCTTTTTTTGTAATGCGCAGGCAAGGTGTTTGAAATAAGCCTCCTTCTGAGATCAGTTCTTTCCGAAATTTCTCTATTCGCTGGGCATCTCTCTGTTCGATTTTTAAATTCAGCCTTTTGATGGCGCGGCGCACTTTAATACAAAAAGGACAGCTTTCAAATTGATAGAGAATCAATTTTTGGGTTTCATGATCTATTTTTTTTTGAGCTTTTTTTTCTCTTTCCATAGGCTGAGGGCTAAAAAGTGAGTTCAGAAGGAGTAGTATTTTCCCAAGAAAGAAGCGTATTATTTTCATCATGATAATGATCTAGGTAGCATAGCGTCTCAGCCGAAAGGAATCGAAAAAATGAAAGAAATGATCATTCAGCTCAATGGGCTGAGTCATCAAATTTATACTTGGGGTGATTCGAGTTTACCTTGTTTGTTTATGATTCACGGGTGGTTGGATTCAGGTTTGAGTTTTCAATTCCTTGCGGAAGAGCTTGCAGAGCAATTTTATTGTATTGCACCAGATTTACGAGGTTTTGGGAAAACAGAGCATTGCTTGGATCCGATAGGCTATTTTTTTGAGCAATATTTTTGTGATATTCACGATCTTTTAAATCAATTTTCTGCTCATAAAAAAGTTTTTGTCTTAGGTCATTCGATGGGAGGAATTCTTCTTTCTTATTATTGCGGAGCTTTTCCTGATCGAGTAGAGGCATTTATTAATTTAGAGGGCTTGGGTACTCGATCGAATCGCACGTATGAAGCGCCGGATTTATTGAGAAATTGGGTACTCAGTCGAGGTCAACTTCCTTATAAAGTGTTTTTGAGTCGACAAGATTATAAAACAAGATTTTTAAGAAGAAATCCCGGTGTTCCAGATAAAAAATTAGAGTTCATTATGGAAGGTCTCTTGCGGAAATTGCCAGTCGAAGAACAGTGGACACTTCGAGCAGATTCAAAGCATTTTATGCCTAGCCCTTCTCCCTTTTTTCCGAGTGAGCTCCATCCTTTTTTGAAGAAAACTCGAGCAAAATGTCTTGTAGTGGTTGGGACTCATTCTCACTATTTGAAGTGGATTGGCGTTTCTACCTGGAGTCGCATGGCTTTAAAATGGAGATTTCGGCATCTCCGTCGATTTCAACTGCTTTTTATAGAAGGAGCAGGTCATATGCTTCATTTAGGAGATTCTCAGGAATTAGGCAAAGTTGTTATTCAGTTTTTAAATTCCTCTGAAAAGATGCGTTGAAAATCTGTCGCGCTTTCATGAAAATTTATTTAAACAGGATGGTTTTCCAAAAATAACTTTCCAAAGTGGATAGCTGAAACAAGAAAAGACTGCAAAGGCAGCCAGCGGACGAGCAAGAGTGTATGGGAGAGATGTTTTTGAAATGATTAAATCATAAAATATCACATTGAGACAAAAACTGGCTCCTTCTACAGTTGCAAAAGAGAAGACTTGTTTTGCAATATGTCCTTCACGTGTTCGAA
>CAIYTD010000158.1 GCA_903928955.1 Oligoflexia bacterium
AATTAATGCTTCTAGTCGCTCCTGAGAAAGAGGAACTTCTTGCTCTCCTAAGGAATTGGGTTTCACCTCTGAAGAAAATGGCAAATTTTCGAATCCCGCCTTTAAAGGAGGAACTTTGGGCAAATCTGCTTTAAAATTTGAACCTACTCGGTCGAATACTTGAGAAAGAGGCCCACGAGGAGAATCACTCACACTCCACTGAAACTCATCCATTCCAGAAATTTTGAGCGTCGATTCTGTAAGCGCCTTGATATCTGTCTCACTGCCAAGACCAGCCTCGGAATTATTTTTCGCTGTTGATTCAGAAAGAGGAGAAGATTGAATTAAACCTTCAGGAAATGACTCCCCCTCCCACAAGTGGGTCTGTAATTCTTCAACAGGCATGCCTGAAAGCGCGATATGATCTGGTTGAACGATTTTTGCCCAATCCTCATCGGTTTCTACTACTTCTGCCGGAACTTTACTTTCAGGGGCAAAAGACTGAAAAAGAGAAGTTTTTTCCATTCTTTTTTGTGTTACTTGAGCAAGGACATCCGTAAGAACCTGCCTTAAATGGGCTGGATCAAAAGGCTTGACTAGCCTCCCATGAAAATGAACTTGATCTGCCTGTTGCTCATCGACTTTTTCAAATGCACTGGACATGAGCACTACTCGTATTTCATTTAAATCCTCATCCTGGTTCATTTCATGCTTCACTTCAAATGCAGATTTAATGGGAAGCGAAACATCCATGAGCACAACATCAGGTCGAAACAAAGGAATTTGCTGCAGGGCATCATTACCATCTGAAACGGCCTGAATTTCATATCCTTCATTTGATAGCGCGAGCCGGATTACTTTTTGAATGGTCAGGCTATCGTCTGCTACAAGTAGCTTTTTTCCGATCATATTCAATTAAAGTGTGTCATTTCCACGCTACACTGTAAACAATGATTCTATGGGAATGAGTCTTTCTTTCGTTTCCTAAAAACGTTATAGTAAAAATCAGCCGCAGGGACCGGCGAATATACATTTGGACCCTGCAGTCAATTACCCAGGGGGCTGTCACTGTGCAGTGGTGAGCATGCCTGGTACGTCCAGGAAGCCTAAAGCTGACATACGGCGCCCACTTTTACTTTCTGGGTTCCAATTGACATCGCCGGACTCTGCGGTTTTTTTGACAATTCTATTCAATTCAAGGTATCTTTATTTATATTCCTAAATAAATGAACGAGAGGTACAAAGTATGGGCCGATTCAAAGATATATTGACGTCCCAACCGGGCTGGCTCCATGAATTAGCTCGGGGAGAAATCCACCCCGATTCTGAAAAGCTACTCCAACTAGGACGAAGCTTCGATCCCCAACAAATCATAGAAGAAAGTACGATAGAATTTCTTTCCGAGCTGAGAGAACATTTTAATGAATTTGCAAGATTGCTCAATACTTACTCTGAAGCAGGCACAAAATTTAACGATATAAAAATCTATATTGTAGCTCAAACAGCCGCTGATTTCATGCTCTTTAGAAATCAAATCAAGCTTATTTTTTCCAATACAGCACATGGCGTGATTCATATTTCCTTTGCTCAACATCTGAGAAGCACATTAGCTGTAGATGGACAAGATCAGACGCCATTTTCGAATTCCTCCTCTACCACTACAGGGCAGTCGCAAGACTTATTAGCGCAAATAGGTCCCTTTCGAGATGTATTCTGGACTTTTCAAGGCGAGAAAGTCACACCTGACCAAGTTTCAAAATTCTATTTTATTGAATTTACCCGCATTACTCGGGACAATAAACGATCAGGAGGAAAAAACCAATTGCTTCTCGATCAAATCAAAGCACTGCTCGAGGAGAAGGGGCTTAGCCTCTAAAATTTCTACTGCCTCACTCGAATTCAGAGAAAAATCTAACTGGCTCAAACTATTCTTTGCGGATTTTTTATTAGGGCGATCACTTACACTAACCAAAGCAGGGTCGTATTTAAATCTTTTAGAAAATTCCCTTGCCAACTCGTATTCTGTAATTTTTGTCAGTCCACCATAATGTATCACTCGATTTTTGACTCCTGATTCAATTAACCGTTGAATAACATCACAAAATCCATCCACCAAACCGTAGGAATGAAGTTCTTGATTATTTGCAACAAATCTGATTTTTCGATCTAAACTCATTCTCATACGGTCAAAAAATGAAAAATTAATCCCATTTCCCCTTCCCAATAATGGACTCGATCTCAAAATAATGTAATTGAGACACTTACTTTTAACTACGTTCTCTCCATTGAGTTTAACTCTACCCAAAGTACATTCCGGTAAAACTGTATCCACCTCATGGTAGTTACCTTTGGAACCATCGAAAACATAGGAATTCGAAACATAAATAAAGCGAGGTTGCAGGATATCGGTTAAGCCACTTAAAATTGCAGGGCCAATCGCATGCACGTGCTCAGCCCATGGGCTGTTTTTTTCGACCCAATTGGGATCGTTTTTTCCAGCCAGATAAACGATGACATCTGGTCGCGCCATTATGAGCACTCGCCTAATCCAATTTCGATTTGCCAAATTCACTGGAAGAAAAGTAACACCAGGAAGTGAAAATCGATTTTTATGATAAGTTGCAAATACCTTATACCCTTGCCGCAGCTTTTGAGCCAAATGAGTGCCCAAAAATCCGCTTCCTCCAATAATTAAGACCGCTTTAATCACTCGCACCAGCTGAGTCTAACTCAAATTAAAAGACAAAGAAAAACTTACTTCAACTTTTATTTGACTCAACGCAACTATCCCAATAACTTCAATGCAGCGGATATATTATTATTAGCGTGCCCCAGTACTGCAACACCAGATTGGACTAATATATTATATTTAGTCATTTCTGATACTTCCTCTGCCATATCTGAATCTCTAATTCTACTATTTGCAGTAGATAGATTTTCATACAATATAGATTGGCTATTAATTGTAGACTGAAGTCGATTTTGAAGTGCCCCCAAATCGGCTCTCACACTATTCACATGAATAAGTGCATCGTCTAAAGCAGATAAAGTTAATTGCGAGCCTTGCTTAGTAGCAACCGATTCTGCTGCCAATTTAAGATTTTCCAAAGTAGTATCTGATTTGGTTCCATCATAAATAATCCGATCTAAAATCGGATTATTTCTCAGTCCTACCTGAATTTCAAAAATTCCAGCTTTACCATTAAGCAACGGTATGCCATTAAACTCAGTACCATTAGCAATTCGATCCAGTTCTTGCTTCAATGACTGAAACTCTCGATCTGCAAACTGACGCTCCGTATCACTGATTGTATCTGAGGCCGCCTGAATTCCTAGCTCTCTTAGCCGAATTAAAATATTAGACACCTCATTTATACCTCCTTCTGATACTTGAATCAGAGAAATTCCATCCTGAGCATTTCGTTTGGCCTGCCTAATACCCTGAATACTGGAACGAAGATTCTCAGAAATTGCTAGGCCTGCAGCATCATCACCAGCATGATTAATTCTACTACCGCTTGCAAGACGCTCAAGACTCTTATCTAAATTCAGTTTAGTACTGGCAATTTGGCGCAATCCATTAAGAGCAGTGACATTTGTCGCTATCCTTAATCCCATATTATCCTCCCATCATATTTTAATTCCTCCATGAATAACCATTTCAATTAAATTGAAATGTCAGCATCCGTGCTAAGTTTTTTATTACTTTCACTTTACATTATTGAATCACCCATTCAATAATTTTAAGGCATGAGAATTTGTATTGTTTGCTTGAGATAACACAGCTATACCTGCCTGCATCATAATATTCTGTTTTGTCATCTCAGAAACTTCCTCTGCCATATCAACATCCCTTATTCTACTATTTGCAGCAGACAGATTTTCATCTGTAATCGCCAAATTATTAATAGTAGATTGCAACCTATTCTGCATAGCACCTAAATCTGCACGGATACTATTCACTCGAATCAATGCATCATCAATTACGGACAAAGAAAGTTGAGATCCTTGCTTTGTAGCGACTGACTCTCCCCCTAATTTTAATGAATCTAATGATGCATCTGCTCTTTCTCCATTATAGATAATACGATCTAAAATAGGATTGTTATGAGTTCCAACTTGGATTTCAAAAATCCCAGATTTCCCATTCAACAGCTGAGTCCCATTAAAGGCTGTCACATTTGCAATTCGATCCATTTCTTGCTTAAGAGATTGAAACTCTCGATCTGCAAATTGACGTTCAGTATCACCTATAGTATCTGACGCTGCCTGGATCGCTAATTCACGCAATCGAATAAGCATGTTCGAAATTTCATTTAATCCTCCTTCTGAAACCTGAACCAAAGATACGCCATCCTGAGCGTTCCTCTTAGCTTGCCGCATGCCTCGAATTTGACCTCGTAAATTTTCCGAAATCGCTAAACCCGCAGCATCATCGCCCGTATGATTAATACGGCTGCCACTTGCCAATTTCTCCAACGACCTATCTAAGTTCTGTCGAGTAACAGACATTTGCCTTAAAGCATTAAGAGCCGTAACGTTTGTCGCAATTCTAAGTCCCATACTAGTCTCCGTTCATAGTGCATCCTCCATGACAGCTCACCACTATCCTTAGTGATGACGAGCATCCTTGCTCTTTTGGTTATTGCCCTGAAAATTCAGAGCGGTTAGTAAACAAATAAAAACAACATTCTCAACACGGAAGGGGATCTACTTGTAAAAAAAATAGCCCAACCACTTCCATCTCATTCACTTTTAAAATTTTTCAACTTACGATCAACAGCATACTAGTCTCCATTCCTGTTTCTATCCTCCATGTCAGATCACCACTATCCTTAGTGATGACGAGCGTCGTTGCTCATTATTATTCTTTCCAATCCACCCAATTCTCATTTTCCTTCTCTGTGAGGAGCGTTCATTCTGACTCTGCCATCATGGTGAATCAGAATGAACGAATACCTCTTCCAGGAAACAAGCGCAGGCAACTAGCCTTTGCTTTGGTCAAAATTTTTATCTATCACCATCAAGATCCTCCTCCTTGGCCTAATAGCGATAGCGCAGCTTTAACTGAACTATTAGCTTGGCCAAGCACTGAGATACCAGACTGCATTAAAATTTGATTCTTGGTCATTTCTGTTGTTTCTTCAGCTACATCCATATCGCGAATACGACTATTAGCTGTAGATAGATTTTCTTTGGTTACAGATATATGATTGATAGTAGACTGAAGCCTATTTTGCATAGCTCCAAACCCAGATCGAATAGCTGTAATGGAATGCAAAGCACTATCAATAGGGGCTAAACTATTTTGCGCACTTAATTTATCTGAGACATTGGCAAAATTAATCCCTAAAGTAACAGTAGTGACATCTGCTGAATTCGCATCAAACAGGCGAATCCGGTCTACTAATGGATTATTTCGAGTTCCAACCTGTATGTCGAATGCTGGCCCTGAGCCATTTAAAATATGAACACCATTGAATTCAGTGCTATTTGATATTCGATTAATTTCTTCGAGAAGCTGCTGAAATTCAATATCTATGAATTTCCTTTCTGACTGGCCTACAGTATCTGAAGCGGCCTGTACTCCAAGCTCTCTCAGTCTAATAATAATATTTGATACTTCTGTTAGTGCGCCTTCAGCAATTTGGATAACTGAAACGCCATCTTGAGCATTGCGCTCTGCTTTGGATAACCCACGAACTTCAGACCGAAGTAACTCGGAAATTGCTAATCCAGCTGCATCATCACTGGCATGATTAATTTTTGATCCTGAACTTAGTCTTTCTAAGCTTCGATCAAGAGAACCGCGGGTAGTGCGCAAATTTCGCTGAGCTATCAGCGCAGGCACATTTGTATTAATCCGCAGTCCCATACCTTTCCTCCATGAAAGTGCTATCCAGCCAATCCTTGGCTTTCAGAAGTTACAAGATCCTGTATCCAGCCATCATGGCCATCAAAATCTTGAACTCAAGTAATGAATCGGAATATTAGAGAAAGTCTTAAGGGAAAAAATAAGTTTCTTTAAATTTTAAGCGGCCTCTTGATTTTCTGTATGCCAGATATCAAATAAAATAATGCCAGATTCAGTTCGTAGCCATTTACTAGCATGATCAGGAGGCTCTTGCCCTAAACATTTCTGTGCAAACGCATGGATTGTCATTACTTCTTTGCCAGAACTCACTTTAAATTCGCCATTAGGCTGCTTGATAATCACACAGGATTTTGTTGGATCAGTAACGTAAAGTAAAACCTGTCCCTCTTTTAGGAAGTGTTTATGAACAAGATCAGTCAGATCAAATTTATTCTTTTTTTTAGACACTTAATAAGTCCTCTTTTTTTCCTATCGGCAAATTATAATAGGCGTTTAATGCCTCTCGAAATTAGAGCCTAAATAAAGTTAAAATGAGCAGTTATGGAGAAAGAAAGAGTCATTTATCCAAAATTTTTAATGGATTCCATTTCTGGATCTGACGCTTTAAGTCAGCTAGCCGCCTTACTAGACGCCTGCTTTCAGGTCTCACCTGGAGAACGCTTTTTAAATGATTTTCCGGTATGGGATCCTACTTTTGGATCATCTTTATCTATTTTGAGATTAGGAATTTTTTATGAGAATCAATTAATTTCGGCAACTTCCATCAGGATTTGCCAATTAAAAACCATTGAAAATAGAACAATAGTTATTGCCCTAATTGGAGCAACAGCGACTCATCCAGACTGGAGGGGCAGGGGATTTGCATCTCATACAGTTACAGTCGCAACGCAATGGGCAGAAGAACACGGTGCCACGGCTGTTTTTCTATGGGGGTCAGAGCATTCACTTTATCAACAACTAGGATTTGAACTTTGCGGATACCAAATGAGAATACCCCTTTCACAAATTGAATATCCTTCAAAACCTTCAAAGGAATTGAAATTAGGGTGGCATTCAAAAATTTTTGACTTAATGAAACTCAGAAAATCGGGATTAAACTTGAAGGAAAGCGACCGAAAATGGCTGGAAGCCCACAAAAATGTTCAGTGGTTTTATACTGAACATTTAGACCAACCTCTAGCCTATGTAGCATTTCAGAGGGGAATCGATTTACAGCTTCTCGTTCATGAATGGGGAGGTCCAATAGATGAGGTGTTAGGAATATTTGAAAAAATTTACAAACTCAATTTAGGAGCAATGCTATTAATATCACCTGATCAAGTCAATTCTATGGGCATATCTGCAGCACACATCCAGAAAGAGTCCTTATGTCTAGCAAAAATTCTGGATCCATCCTCTATCCTGAGTTCCTATTACCCTCAATTCCCCATCCAATGCTCCTATCAAGACAAACGTTGGGAAATCCATTGCGGTTTAGATCAATTTTCTCACTTAACGGAGAGGAAGTTAACCAAGCTTTTTTTTGGTTCTCCTGAAAAAGGCAATCTAGTGACTCCCAGTCTATTTCCATTACCACTCTGGTTTTGGGGCTTAGATACAGCTTAACCGCATGATAGTAGAAGACATGTGGATAAAAATTTAAATTTATGAGAGTTTATATAAATAGTGAAGCAATATAGAACGAAAATTTTGAAATCGGTTGCCATCTTGTTATTTAGTTTTCCTTTGGTTTACATAACATGGGCCGCAGCTCTTTTTGATATTCCAATCAACACTTGCTTTAAAATATTGCTTTCGCCTACTTTTTTTATTGTATCTATCTCTGCTCTCTTTTCTGGATATGGACTCTGGGAAATGCGCAGATGGTCTTGGTATCTGTTCCTGATGACTCAATTTCTCATTCTTTACGAAAGTACTTCTCTTATACTTTATTTTTCAGAAAGCCACCATAAACTCTTAGTATATCTGATCTCGATATTTACAATTGGATTACTCACTTATCGAGTGTCTAAAGACATCCGAGTGCCTTATTTTTTCCCAAAAATTAGATGGTGGGAAAGTAATCCTAGATATCGATTTTCAATTCCAGTGACTTTGACTAGAAAAAGTGGCGAAATACAAGTAGCTGAAATTTTAGATTTATCTATGACAGGCTGTTTTGTCAAATTAAGGAATGATTTAATTCAAGACGAAAATTTATCCTTAAAATTTAGAGCTTTTGGATATGAAATTCAATCTCACGGAACAGCAGTGTGGCTAGCCCAAACTGCTGTTACACACCCAAAGGGAATTGGAATTAAATTTGGCCTCATTAGCAAAAGTCAAAAACGCCTCCTTCGAGCACTATGTAGAAAATTAAGAAAAATATCTTCTTTCTATAAACGATCTCGATATTTAATGAGTCAGGAAGAGTTTTTAAAAAAGCTAGAAGAAATTGAATTGCAAGGAATAGATCCAAAGGTCAATTCTTACAACTATAAATAATAATTAGCGTATGGATATAAATAAATTTAACATAAAGTGGATGGAACACGCTTTAAATTTAGCAGAAAAAGCCGCATTAGAAGATGAGGTCCCGGTAGGAGCAGTCATCATTCAGAATGAAAAAATTATAGGACAAGGTTATAACCAACGAGAGAAAAGTCACAACGCAATAGCGCATGCTGAAATCATCGCTATTCAAAAAGCTTCTCATTTCTTAAAAAACTGGCGGCTAATCGATTGCTTACTGGTTGTTACACTTGAACCTTGCCTGATGTGCTTAGCTGCTATTCAACAAGCACGCATGAGTGGAATCGTCTATGGATCCCTCGATCCAAAAGGCGGTGCAATCAGCCTAGGCTATTCGATTCATGAGGACAAAAGAACAAATCATCGCTTTCCTGCCTATTTTACTGAGACCCCGCGGTGTAGTCAGATTCTGAAAGAGTTTTTTGCGAAGAAGCGTTCTTAGGTGGAATCTTACTCATCGCACGCTCAGAGAGAGCAGTGATAGTCAAACTAGGATTAACTCCTAAATTAGCAGGAATAACGGATCCATCACAAACAAAAAGACCCTGATAACCCAAAATTTGATGATTAGAATCGATTACTCCTGATAAGGAATCGCTTCCAATCACACAGCCTCCTAAAATATGCGCTGTCGATGGAATATCTAAAAGAACTTCATGAATAGCACTTTGAGCAATTCCATGCGTTTTTTGAGCGAATAAGCGACAGATTTCATGGGCAATCGGCATAATCGTGGGAAATTTTTTTGCGCCTTTTGAGTAAGTCACGATTTTTTTTTGAAATAATGTGAACAAATTTCTGCCCAGCTTCAATTGAATTTTGTTATCTAATGTTTGCATTACTAAAAGAATAACAGTGGATTTAGCCCAATCTTTAATAAACGCAAGCCGTAACATTTTTATTGGGCTACTCATAAAAACTCCAACAATTTGAGCTAATTTTACAAAAAAACTTTGACCCTCTATCATGGGAGCAGTCAATAACCTCATAAAAGATGAACCGGATGGATAACGCACAGGCTCTATTGCTGTATATCCATTGGGATGGAAACGAGAGGTAATTGCAATTCCTTTACTAAAATCGCAATCCTTGTCTAAATCAGGAACAGTAACTCCCACAATTGCCTCACTATTTGTTCGTACCTCTTTGCCCAATTGACCAGAAAGAAGTGGAAGTGTTTTAGTCAGATACTTACATTTCAAAAGAAGGTGAACCGTTCCTAAAACACCTGCGGAAAAAATAACATTTTTAGACTTGAATACGAGTGGATATTTTTTGAACCAGGAAGTCGACGAGGAAGTATGAACTGCGTATCCGCCTTCTATCGGAATAATATTATCGACGTTTCTTTCTGGTAAAATCCGTACACCTAGCTTTTCTGCAAAATAAAGATAGTTTTTAAGAAGAGTATTTTTCGCATTAAAACGGCAACCCACCATACAACCGCCACAAAAAATACAACCTTTTCTGGGAGGTCCTTCCCCTTCGAAATAAGGATCAGGTGCCGCCTTTCCAGGCTCACCAAAATAGACTCCCACTTCTGCCATTTGAAAGGTAGCCTCCCGACCTATATCCTTTGCACATTCTCGCAGGATGCGATCAGCTGTCGTGAAATGAGGATTTGGAGCAACACCTAACATTTTTTTAGCAGTCAAGTAATGGGGTGCAAGCTCTTCTTTCCAATGAGCCAGATTTTTCCAAACAGGAGCATGATAAAATGCGTCAGTGGGCTCTAGGAGGGTATTTGCATAAACTAGACTTCCTCCCCCAACACCAGAACCACTTAAAATGAAAATATTTCTAAAAAGACTAATATTCTGAATCCCAAAACATCTAAAAAAAGGGAGCCATAAATACTTTCGCAGATTCCAATTCGTTTTAGGAAAATCAGAATCCTCAAATCTTTTGCCTCGTTCCACCACACACACCGAATAACCTTTTTCAGCAAGCCTTAACGCTGACACGCTCCCACCAAAGCCAGATCCTACAATGATAAAGTCATATTCAAAAGACATGCATCTTCTACATAACTCATGGTACAGCGAAGAACAATTATGAGTATTAAAATCCACTTTGTAAGTCTCTCTATCGGTGCTTCCGTCGATCAACAAACCGGCAATCTTTCTGTATTTGATATCATAGAAGAGGTAAGGACTCCTCAAATTCCGATACATCTTCAATCCCTAGTGATTTCGTTAGCAATAGAAAAATGCGATCCAGGCGATTTCAATGGAAAAATGCTTATTCACTTATTACCACCTGACGGAAGTCAACAAACAGTCGGAAGTGGAGAAATGAAAGTCCCGGCAGAACAAAAAAGAATGAAAGCAGTATTTCGGTTTGCGGGATTTCCAATCGGACGATTTGGCTCGCATCGCTTTGTACTTTCGTGTTTAAATGAAGAAAATACTAAGATTGCGGAAGCTATTTTAGACTTTGAAGTAGTTCAAGTGAGCCAAGCGACACAGGGAATTTCTCATGAAAAACCGTCTCTTGCTCACTAAAAATAAATAGTAAATAAAGGAGAATTATGATTCATCGTTTCATTATTTTATTGGGTATTCCATTATGCGCCTCTCTCAGTTATGCAGGTGATTTTACAATAGACGCTAGCCATTCCAATATAGAGTTTACTATCCGGCACCTCGTCAGCAAAGTGAAGGGCCAATTTAAGTCCTTTAATGGTGAAATTTCTTTTGACTCAAAAAATCCAGAAGCATCAAAAATATCAGCAAATATTGATGTAGCAAGTCTCAATACAAATCAAAAAAATCGAGATGAGCACCTCTTGTCAGATGATTTTTTTGCAGTAAAAAAGAACCCTACTCTTTCTTTTGTCAGTACCGAAATCAAATCTGATGGGGACAGCAAATACAAAATGTCTGGAAACCTCACACTTCGAGGGGTTACAAAACCTGTGATTTTTGGAGTCGAGTACTTAGGCGAAGCAAAAGGTCCATCGGGAGATCAACGAATTGGGTTTGTTGCTACAACCAAAATTCATCGCAAAGATTTCAATATAAATTGGAACAAAACTTTGGATACCGGTGGAGTCATCATCGGCGATGACGTGCAAATCGACATTAATATTGAAGCCGCTGAAAAAAACTTTAAAGCCAAAAAATGATGGTTAAAGATCAAACACAAGCGCGCTCGAAAGAATAGGCAAAATCTTTAATTGAGTTGCATTGGGATAATAATGAAGGCCTAAATGAACTCTTGTCCAATGATGACTGAGTCCAACTCCATAAAAGTTAAATGTAGTATTATAGGTAACGCCTCCTGAAAGTACGTTACCTATTTTTATTTTATGAGGATGATAAGCCCATGAAAAATCCGCTTCCATCTGACTTCCCTGCAGGTATCCAGAAGGATTTACTTGAATAGTAGACGGATCAATATTTGAAAAAGAGAGATTCCCTCCTAAAAACAGTGCAAAATAGGGCATAATTTCAGCCCCAAGAACTGCCCCAGGCATCCAAGTACTTAATCCAATAGACGGATTGGCAGATGATAAATCATTCAAATTAACATATTGGTAACCCAAATATGCACCAACCGCAAATCCAGGAAAATCTAATAAAGATACTTTTGCGCTGCCGTTATAAATTTTTGTTAAGTCAGAGATCAAATGGGTCTCTATTTCAATAAAGTCAGTAACCCCTACCGCCAATTGAGTACCTAAAATCCACCTCCCAGCTGGAAGCGTAAAGGGACTCGGCAAAAGATGGGTGTAACCAAACAGAGGATTTTCCACACTCGAATTAGCCATAGCGGAACTTTCTAAAATGAAAGCGAATAAAAATAGAAACGAAATTAAAAAGATTTTTAACTGATGCATAAACTTCCCTTGCTATCCTACAATTGAAACTTCAGATAAAAGTGCAAAATCAGGCCCATGATAACCTTGACCATAGGAACTTTCGGATGAAAAGTGAGAACGATTCACCCTAGATTTTGAAAGCTTAAGTCCTCGAAAATTTTCTGCTATTGAGCCAGAAAGAGATCCGCCTTTGAGATAGCTTACTTTACCTGTCTCATTATTATATAATTTAGCAAGTCGAATTTCACTGCTAAATGTTCCACTATTTTGATCCGTGAATAAACCAGAAAATTGCAAAATCTCTATCACGAAAGGGGACTCCTGAGTCAACTCTTCATAAGTCAACTTTCCTGCTTCCACGACGATATTCCCTCGCACAGTAGTAGGATCCACTCCTAGATAATCTCCATATTGTTTATCTATGGCCGTAGCTACAACGCGATTTTGCTCTACGAGTTTAAGCGGGTTTTGTAATAATCCTTGATCCGAAAGAGCCGTTGTATTTGCACCAAAATCTAATGTTGGATCCAAAGTAATAGACAACAGATCTCCCGTAGATTCTGAAATAAACTCTTCACCCGGCTTTAAGAAAGGCAATCCATGATAGGCATTTGCAGCTGTGAGTAGCGACAAATGCCCCCCAATAAGCTGCGATAAAACTTCAGAATCAATTAAAACTGAATATTTTCCAGTTTGAGGTTTAGTCACATCCAGCGAATACTCTGCTCGAGATGCCGTTTCTTCAAAAATCGCTTCAACAGGAAAACTCTTGAGTTGAACTGCCCACTGAGAACTTAAATATTCATCTGAATGATGAGGTGTTTTTGAAAAAGAAAAAGCAGATTCGGTATAAATGCGACTCTGAGAAGATCGGTGAATCAACCCATTACTGAGATGAAGCTCTCGATGATGAACCGACAGAAAAAGTTCTGCAGAGTTAAATTGAGATGGACGTTTTTTATGAACACTTTTTTCAATTCTTAATGAAATTTCGTTCATAACATGATCGAGGTCTTCAGCCATATTAGAATCAGTTGTAACTCTTTCTGGAATATTATCAGGAATTACTCTAGGCAAATCCCAACTTTGATGATCTGTTTGAAGCGCAGCTTCGATAGCAGTATCAATCTGCGTTGATAAAGGAATGAATGGAAATAACTTTTTGGTCATTTCTCCATGCCTTCCTGCATGAGATAATTTAACTAAAAGCTTTATGGATAAATTTCTGCTATAAATATTCCTATCTTGATCAATCTCTAATGCCGCTGGAGAATTTATAAAATAGCGCTCTCTCCGATGAACATTCTCTTCTGTCACAATCCATGCTTTTACTTCTTTCCTAAGAGATAAAATGCTCTTGAGCTGATCTAGAGTCCAGTTTCTTGTTTCCATAATTTATGCCTAAAAATTAACCTAAAATGACTTCTTTTAACAACACATAAGGACCACCACAACCAGCAAAAACAAATTCCTTATGATACTTTCCACAGCCGCCCACATCGTTTATCGGGTGCTTCGCCCGATCAGGCTCATCAGATTCAAATTCAATTTTAGATTTTGCAATAATTGAATGCAGAACATCAGGCGTGTAACCCGTCATTTGGATATCTCCACCTGCGGGACCTTTAAAAACGTTGCCCGTTATTTTCCCTGCCTTTACTTCATAAAGAAAAGCGATACCTACCTGAATACCCATTCCCTTAGGATCTTCCATCCCACCAGCAGCGTGTAGCGCGAGAAATCCATCTCCCAGCTCGGACATCAGCTGATTCAAAGTCTGAGTGCCCGGGCTAAAATAAGTATTTGTCTGTCGGGTATAAACTCCATGAGCCCAACTTTCCCTCTTACCATTTGCAGTTCTAGGTACTCCGAGGCGTAGAGAAGAAGTAAGATTAGTCATAGGAGCAAGGAGCTTGCCTGCATCCAATAAAACCTGCTTTTGAGCTAGCCACCCTTCTTCATCAAAAAAGTAAGTACCCCAAGCTCCATAAGTATCGATCCCATTTTCAAAAATCGCTGGATTATTCAAAATAGTTGCATGTTCATTCCCAACACGTTCCCCCGACAAATAAAGATCCCAAGCTTTACTTCGACCTCGAGCGCAAGTGTCTCCTTCTTGAGAATGTCCGAAGGCCTCATGGGCCAAGACACCCGTGAGCGCAGGACCAAAAAGGATTCGATATTTCCCGGGATTCAATCGCTGAGCACTCTTGAGTGCCTTGAGATCTTTTAAAAGTGTGGCCACCTCGAAATCCGAAAACTCAATCGCCTCTAATCCACCTAATCCGCCCACTCTAAAAAAGGTTCGATCGGAACCCGACATTGCAGTCAGGCTGAACATTAACCGATAAAGTGTCTGTGAAAGATTCGATTCACGATCGATAAAAATAGACTCTTCCTCCGAAAAACTGATTCGAGCTGAAACGTAGCTGAGTTCTTCCAGAGTGAGACCTTGTGTTGGAGCAAGATTTTTGCATTTCTCCACTGCAGATTTTAATGGATGGAACCAATCAGTGGCTGACCGTTTTTTCGGATCACTTGAAAATCTAATTCCGAAATGAACAGGTGTTTCAGAATGAACATTTTTAGGTATTTGGCTGGAAATTTCATCCTCTAAAGTATGATTCAATCGCTCTGACCAAGTAGGCGATTGGTATGCTCTTTTTATTCCTGAAACCGAACTTTTTTCTTTTTTAACTCGCTGAGCAAAAGAAATTGCAAAATTTTTGAGCTGCTCTGAATCCATATCATCCGTCGCTTCTTCATAAAGCGTATGGCCATCATAAATACGAAAAACAACGCCCATTGTCACATGGTCAGCCAATTGCGTTTGTTTCAGATTAGCTGAGTAAGTTTTTGAAGATTTTCTCTCAAAATAAATAGAACCATACCAGTCGGGCTGCGCCTCTAAAAGTGGTAAAATCTGTTTGAGATTGGATCGAAGCGGTTCTAGATCTTTAGAAAAGGGAGCTCTTTTATCGGAAGAGGAAGGTCTCATAAGAATATGTCTTTACTTCTCTTCCGTGCAGCTGTCT
>CAIYTD010000159.1 GCA_903928955.1 Oligoflexia bacterium
AATAACAAATCTGAGCCTGATTTCCGATAAAATAAACATTCTTTCCTGCGGCATCTTTCTCTACATAAGCAGTCTCGGCTACAAAGCCACCTCTGCTAGCATCCTGATTTACTGTATAAAGGCCAGCAGCACCATTACAAGGAGCGACTGCATAAAGAGAAGAAAGAAATGAAACGCAAATAAGATTTAAAATAAATGAACTTAAAATCATGGGTAAATACTTCAATCATTTAAAGCAGCCCTATTACCATACCCGTAAACTTCACTTCAACTCAAAATCAACTCACAATACAAAAAACTCACATGCTACTCTTGGGGAAACAGTCCTCTTGGTTTCCTTCAGCTTTTAATCGAATTAAACATGCCTCTACTCTTGCGTTAAATTCAGGACTCCACCTTGAGGATTGATAACCAATACATTTTTTCGGGAAGAAACTAGGTATTCACTCGCTATAAAAACAATGCCAATATAATTACCATCAATAATACGCCCAATATTAAGCAGAGTATTTCCAAACACTAGAGTATTGCCATAGACCCAGATATTACCCGAAACCCGAGCTTGTCCAAACACCATGTCATTCAAAGAAATGAGAGCATTTCCGTAGATCCGAGCATTTCTAGTGACTCGGGAATCTCCAAAAACCTGGGCATGATCACAAATACTTACTTCTAACCCAATATAAGGCCTATTATGACTCAAGCCATTCACCATCACTGACTCAGCAATTGCGGTGTCAGCAACAAACCCTCCTAAATCACTATTAGAATTTCTCGTGCATTTTCCTGAATAACCGTGACAGGGAGGGTTCTCTGGGTCTTGAAGGCACTAATCATCCGCTGCATCAGTGGAAATAATGAATAAAAAAAATGAACTTAAAATCATTGAGCTTAGTATCACAGGCGCTCATTTTACTTCAACTCAAAAATAGCGCTTATAGCATATTATATGTGTCCTATTCATGATAAAGAAGGTTCGAGTATGAAGACATTCGTTAAAAATTCGCTCATTGAAGAAATGACTGCATTAAATCCCATAGAGATCCAAAAACTTCCAGAAGCAACTCTGGATGTCACGTTATTAATTCCTGTTAAAAAATGCTCGGAAACTCTATTTCAGACTGTTAGAGAAGTACATTTTTTTTTAAATCAGCGCTATCCTGATTCATTTGAAATTATCTTAATCCCCAACCCATCTCCATACGACACAAAAGACCGTTCTCTTGAAATTTCCCATGAAATTTCAAGAGAATTTTCAACTGTTCGTGTTTGTCCTCACAAGAATCCAGCTGGAAAAGGCGCCGCTATTCGAACTGGATTTACCACTTCAAAAGGGAAATGGATTTTTTTTACGGATGCAGACCTCCCATACGAATTAGAATTTTTTGATCGCGCCGCAAATCAATTAAATCAAGGCTACGACCTCGTGAATGGAAATAGGCGGCTTCCCGAAAGCCACTTCCGCATTCCAGTCAGCTTACTTTATTTAGCCTACCGTCGTCATCGCTTAGGAATCTCCTTTAATCAATGCGTTCGATGGCTTCTTCCCATCTCTACAACAGATACTCAAGCAGGAATGAAAGCCCTTTCTCGACGCCTTGCATCTGAAGCGTTCGCCCACCAAATGTGCCCAGGCTTTCTGTTTGACCTTGAAATTTTTATGACCGCATTTGGGAAAAACTATCGACAAAAAGATCTTCCTGTCATCCTACATCTCAACACTGAGAAAAGTACCGTGAGGATATTACGAGAATGCATTCTGGTTGCCTATTGGCTTTCTCGGATTGCCTGGAAAAACTGGGCAAACGGCTACACTTCACCGTCTCCAAAAACGAAAAATCTCACTAGCCTAGAAGTCCTGAAAAGATACCAGCTTACATCTAAGATCACGCGACTGTTTCTACTGGCTCGCTGGAAACTCACGCCTTACCGAGTCATGGCTTCTCGCTTGCCTTCTCAAGGAAAAATTTTAGATTTAGGGTGCGGACATGGATTATTTGCCCTCACACTGGCAATGAGTTCCCCATCTCGCAGCGTCCTAGGGATTGACCATGACCTCTATCGCATTGAATGTGGCTCTCAAGCGGCTTCAGACCTACCCAATATTTCCTTAAAAAGGGGCACCTTAAACCAGCTCCCCGCAGGGTCACTCCCCTACTCTGGAATTGCAATGATTGATGTGATGCATTATTTTAATCCCAAGATTCAAGAAAACTTACTCCAACAGGCCTTTCAACTCTTACAGCCAGGGGGAACCCTTTTAGTAAGAGAAGTAAATCCTCAAGGAGGCTTGGCATCTACCTGGAATCAGCTCTATGAAAAATTAGCAACAGGCATGGGGTTCACTCAAGCCGAAAAAAAAGGACTTCACTTCCGCTCACGCCAAGAATGGGAAGATGTGATGAAAAAATGTGGATTTAAAGTCAAATCAGAACATTGTAGTAGCATTCTTTTTGCGGATATTCTGTATATCTGTGAAAAACCGGATCTATCGTTTTAAACAAATAGGAATAATACTCATCTTTGTTCTTTTAGTTGGAATAGTCTTACCCCTCTATGCTTTTAAGATCAGCCAAAAGCAGGACTATACCGATTTTAATGTCTACTACCGAGCGGCAGTTCGAGCTAAAAATCTGCAATGGATCGAAATCTACACTCTCCAGGATGGAGCATCCCCATTTCGATACCCCCCTTTTTTAATTCCCTACCTGCGACCCTTTGCAGAACTGAGCCCTCCAACAGCTCAGTTGACTTGGTATTTTTTCCAGATCTTGTGGTTTAGTCTCGGCTTTTATTGGATCTACCGCAGCTTAAGAGTCATTCAAAAATCCCGCTCACGCAGCGAATCGCTATGGGTATTAGGTCTTTCAGCACTTTTCATCCTACGATTTTGCCTAGATACTTTTACTATTGGCCAAGTATCTAGCCTGATGTTCTTTGGATTCAGTCTTGGACTTTACTCCTGGATAGTTAAAAAGCCCACTGGGGCTGCTATTGGGCTTCTCATTCCTACGGTTTTAAAAATAGGCCCTGGATTTATTTATGGTGTCTTTCTTTCAAGCCGATGGAGAAATCGCCTCCAGGCGATACGTGCAGTTGGATTCTGTCTGGGTTTAGGATTCCTCATTTCCTTCTTAGAAATCCAATCTATAGCCCTTTTAAAGCAACTCTGGTCGTCATGGGCAATCATTGTCATTCAAGATTCTTCCTATTACGACGCCTCACATTACGGAAGCCAATCCTTAAAAAGTTTCCTACTGAGGGGAGTCCACTCCGGTTGGTGGACATCCCACGGGGCTTCCCAATTTTACGTCATCTCAATAGTTATGCTTTCTTCCAGCATCGCACTTTTCTGGCTCACCAGAAAACCACGATCTTTTCAAAGCCGAGGATTTTTTTATTCCTTAGGAATTTTTAATGTCATTTGGCTGATGCCTGAAACCTTTAAATACTCTCTCACTCCTTTAGCGCTTCCTGTTGCTCTTCTTTTTTGCTCTCCCCAAAAAACCCTACTTACTTATTTTGCTCTGATTTTTGGAGCTTTCACACTGTCGATCCCTGGAAAAGATATCGTCGGTGATTTTCTCTTCTTTAGCCTCCAAACACATTCGATTCCGCTTTTAGCCACCTTCATTCTGGCAGCAGCCGTTTTACAGCTGGCTTGGGCGGACTCTACGCTTTCTCCACTCCTTCAAAAAAAACGGCTAGAACCTTGGAAACGGCTCCCCACTTCCGATCGAAAATTTAAAATTTCCTTTCTCATCCCTCTTCCCCTCCCCCAAACCGCTCTCCCAAGAAATCTCCTAGAACTGCACAGCTTTTTGCAAAAGGAAGTACAAGACTCCTTCGAAATTCTCGTCATTCCTTTTGGCAACCGACTCAGTTCTTCCGATCCTATTCTGAACTCAATCCGTGCACTGGAACTGAAGTCCGTTCAAATTCTCAATCCTTCTCACGAAAGCGGACGAGGAGCTGCTCTCAGAACAGGATTTCTGGCCAGCCAAGGAGAAAAACTGATTTTATCTGACGTCCATCAGGTTTGTGACCTAAATTTTTTGAGCAAGGCCATTTCTCTCTCCCAAGAAGGATACGAGCTAATTCGTGCAAATCGAAATTTCTCGGAAAGAGATTTCATCCAACAAATGCTTCGAAAGTTTTTACCGCTTCAAACAACTGACATCTTCTCCGGTAATCTCCTGATTTCTTGGAAGCTTGCAAAAGAGGCTTTTGCACTCCAAGAGTTTTCAGACCACCTCTTTGAGCTAGAACTCGGAATCATCGCCCAATTAAGAGATCACCGAGAGAAAGATCTTCCTATTACTCTGACTTTAAATCGTAAAAAAACATTTTATCAGATCTTCCGCGAAGTACTTCCCCTCTTACGAGGATTTTTGAAATGCAAGAATCGCTATCGAAAAGGATACTATGCACCCTTCGATCTAACTCGAGTTACTGGAATTACAGCGGATGACTGGGGTATTTCTCCCGGAGTGAACTCAGGTATTTTAACACTTGCCCGTCTCGGAGTGGTCAAACGAGTCTCCCTGCTAGCAGGCAGCCGCTTCTTAGAAGAAGGTTTAAACGAATTAAAAGCGATCTCAGGAATCCAGCTGGGCCTACACTTCAACCTCACTTATGGCAGTACTTCTCAAGGAACTCCTGGGAGAGTACTTTTAAGATGGCTCAATCCTCTCCGAAATTCCGCTGCCCTTCGGAAAGAAGTAAGATCTGAATTTTTCTCTCAAATGACTCGCCTTCACCAAGCCCGAGTTCCAATTCACTATCTAGATGGGCATCATCACATCCATCTCATCCCAGGAGTTTTAGATGCCATTGCTGATTTAATCCAAAAAGAACAAATTCAAATAGTACGGATCCCTCTGGATCTCTCACTTTGGAGCAGCTCAAAAATTTCTCTCCTCTTTCTTTCCTTTTGGGCTCGTCCAAAATTGAAAAAATATGGCTTTCAATCTCTTCCATGTCT
>CAIYTD010000160.1 GCA_903928955.1 Oligoflexia bacterium
ATAGTCGATAAACAGTCTGTCCATTAGAATCAAGAGCTTTCATTGTCCCTAACTTACGAAGATCCCTGGAGATAGTTGATTGTGTTACTTGATATCCCAATTTTTCTAATTTTTCACGAAGTGCCTCTTGAGTACTAAGGGATCCCTCACCCAGAATTTTTCGTAAAGTATCTAATCTAGACCGAGCATCTCCTACATTCATTTTTTTAACCTAACATTAAATTTTCTTATTACCCTTAACTTGAAACCGTCCTCGAACTCAAGCCCGAGCATTCCCTTAAGCAGCGTTAGCCACTCTTAGCGATTCTCTTCCGAATCGGAGTATACTTTTTGCTGCGTTAATACCCTGATCGTGGCGACTCTGACACTCGCTGCAGATCGATCCTCTTACCTCAAGATCACTTAGTCCGCTCGGCCCTATCTTTTCGAAACAGTGAGAGCAAATGATCGTCGAAAAATTCTCATCCGCTGAACTTTTTCCATTTCGAGATTGTACAAATTTTCCGCTGACATCACCCACGAATGCTGAATGACATTTCTTGCCTACTTTCGTGGTTTCCTTGTGCAAGGAGTCTTTGCGCCTATTTTGAATACTTGCATGAATATCTTTAACTTGTCTCTTCTTGTTAGCTCTGTGAGCTGAATTATTTTCTATCACCGCACCATCGATGAGAAGAGCTGAAGTCTTGACTCCTACGTTAATTCCTACTAACTCAACGGTGTATTTGTTTTTCAGAACGAGAACCTTACACGTGACATTAGGGTACCAATGGCTTCGAGCGTCTTGAGAAAGCGAACCCGACTTTACTTTTCTTTTAATCTTTCGCTGATGAGAGTTTCTGCTATTCCAAGAATTCCCAAATTTGTAATACTCACCTTTGTAGTAGATTTCACTTCTTTCGAGCGAGGCGATCTGTTCATTGAATCGAATCCGGCCAAGAAAATTCCTTGAACCCCGTCTTCTCCATCTCAGTTTACGTTTCTTGAACTGAATCCGACGTGTTACATATTTAGTGCGGATTGCTTGTATCATTTGTGAGTTGATATCTAGCTCTTTAGAGGTTCCTTTTACTAGACCTTGGAAATGCGTTTGCGATATCCACTTCCGATGATTTCGAATTGCATCATACAATGTCGCGTTACAATCATTCCAGAGCAGATTGACCTGCGGCTCAAGCTTAGCTAGCTTCCTGCAGGCAAAGCCACCCTTGATACGCGATCTGAAAGTGAAGATAGAAAAGTTAAAGTGCTCCTTTTCCCTTTTTGCTGCTTCGTTTTTCTCTGGTGTTTGTTTGCGTCGTATCATGAAGTAGCGCTAGTTTCTGACTGTTTTCATTTATAGTCAAGAAAATGATTCGAAAAGCAATCGCTTCGCGACTCGCACCGTTAAATAATTGGCCACCCTTTCATTTATCAATCAATTATGAGCTGTCTCCACAAACAAGTTACTAGACAGATAAGGAGTCACTTTTTAAATCAATTACTTCCCTAAAGTATTTTTATTTGAAGCGTACAATGTGAAATTGAATAGAAAAAATATTTTACGAGTAAAACTCAAGAAACTTAAATTTTACTTACTCTAACAAAGATCTTCTTTTACCTAATACAGAAGAAAGTCTACTCCAAAATTTCAATTATCAGATTCAATCCATCATAACTATATGAAATTTAAATAACTTAAACTGAATCTAAAAACAAACCCTTTGATTCATGGTCAATCCGATCACTCTGCAGTCGAACGACCACTAAATTGAACTTCACTTACAAATATCTAGCTATACAGCCGCGCATAAATAACCAGACATGTTGAGCTCGATATAGAACTATGAGTATGATGCGGGAATGCAACCAAGACAGCTCAAAATTCACCTAAAGCAAGAAAAAAATTATACCATTTATGGCAAGACGCCAGCTCTGAAAGCTCATCTCGAGTCGCTGAACGCATTCACGCAGTTATTCTAAACGGAGAAGGTAAGACAAGTGGAGAAATATCAAATCTGCTTAAGTCCTCTCGGGCTCAAGTATCATTGTGACTGAAAAGGCATGATGAGCATGGCTTTGAAGCTTTACTCGAAGGAATACTTGGCGATATTATAGATAGTGGTCCAATGGCTTATGGTTACATGCCGGGAGTATGCACAGCCCCAATGATTGCTGAAATTATACAGGCTGAATTTAATTTAGATTATCATTCTGGTCATGTCAGAAAACTGCTGAAGCAAGCCGGATTTTCAGTTCAAAAGCCAAAGAGGCAGCTCGCTAAAGCTGATCCAGAAAAGCAACATAGGTAGACCCGGTATACTTATCCAAATTTTAAAAAAAAGCTAAATCTATCGGAGCAGCTTTAGTATTTGAAGATGAAGCTTCCTTATTTCTTATTACTGTAGCAAGGAAGTCAGTAAAAATATTCGGCTGTGTTGACCTATTTTCAGCACGATTTTTATATCGCAGAGTCACTATTTTTAACGCACAGTCATACCTTGAATTCCTTTGCCAGATAGCCAAGAGGTACCTTGGCCGAAAAATTATCTATATTCAGGATAACGCTTCATACCACAAAGATGATGAGGTTTGGAGCTGGTTCAAGGAAAATAGAAATTGGCTTGAGGTTTTCAATTTACCACCATACTCACCGGAATTTAATGCTGCAGAACCGCTATGGAAGTACACGAGGAAGATAGGTACTCACAACGGATATTTCGAAAATGAGGATGAAATAGTAGATACTTTGACGAGAATTTTTCGAAGCATTCAAAAAAACCAGACCAAATAAAAGGATATTTGCGGCCATTTATTTGACTAACATGTCTGGCTATTGATGTGGGCTGTATATCATCCTAATCTGTTCGTCTTCACCAGATTAACGGACAACGAACCTCTAAAAGTCGTATCCTTAGGATTGCGGTCGCAATCTCCATTAAATTATCTCGTTCCTTGAAGGTATTGCCTGCCCAAAAAACTTGTACTTTACATATTTAAGAACGCCATTTAAGCCAATCTACAATTTCATTAATGACTTTTTCGATGCCTCCGTTCGATCTACTTTCATCAGAAGTAAAAATCTTTTAAACTTAAATTGAAAGGTTTTTAAATACCGCTTACGCGACGATCCTAAAATAGAATCAATATCTGGCACAAAAGCCAGAGCCGAATTATCTCCTAAATCATCTATATAAAAAAAGACCAACTCCTAAAGTTTACCTACAAAAATACTAATTTTATATTCTCTCTTTACAAGAGTAATGCGTTGTGTTAGCTCCCCCTGGCATAGGAAAGGGCAGAATAATTTGTCATTTACGAAAACGGCTAAATTAATAGCTGAATATCAAAAATTCTAGTATTCATTTCAAATGATCACTATAATTGATGGCATTTAGTACGCTAATAATAGCCCTATCAGGTAACTACAGATAATTACACCCAAATAACTGAATAAAACGAGCTGAATTTCCAAAAAATATGGAATAGTCAGACATGCGACCGAGAAACGTAAGAGGAAATTATTATGAAATTTAATTTGAAGAAGGTATTAGTGATTCCTGCATTTCTTTTATTTTCCTTCAGCATGGCTTTTGCTGACGGAAAATACGCACTACAACTAACGCAAGTAGAAACTGACATTAAAGAAGTCATAAACGTAGTAAAAACCAGCGATAAAGATAAATTTGAAGATATTTATGAAGTTATAAGAAATGATGTAAATTCCTTAAAGAAAGCAATCGAAGAGGAAGCCGCTACTGCGGATAAAGAGTTTTTAGACGCTGTTGATGGTCTTTTGATTACATTAGAAAAAAAACAAGATGAATTAAAAGTAGATTTAGCTTCTACAATTTTAGAAGTATCAGAGGGACTTTCAAAATTTTCTAGTCACATGAATAAATGGAAAATAGCTCTTCGAAATAAAATTCATGAAGCAGCTGAAGATTCTGAAGAAGCCGGAGAAATTGCACTCGGAACCGTAATTTTAAGCGTAGAAGCATTACACAAGGCAGGCCAAGAAGCAGAACAAGCCATTCTTGCAGAAACTCAAGCAGCCGAAACAAGAATTGAAGCTTTTGAAAATCAACTCATAATCAAATTAAATGAAGCTAAAAAACGAGGTGAAGACGCCTGGCGTGAAATCGCTCAAGAATTAATAGAAGATATTCAAAAATCAGAAGGAGATGCTATTGAGTTTGCAGAAGCAGTTCGATCTGACATGGAAAAAGCTGAGCTTGCACTAGAAGAAGAAGCTGCTAAATTTAATGCATTCACTGCAAACATAGGGAATTACTTAAGAAAAAGCGCACGAATGATTGGACATGAAGCCCGCCATGATACCGGCTCAATCTTTGAGTGGATTGGCATAAAACTCCAAGATGAAGGCAAAAGCATTCAAGCTGAGGAAGATCAAATAGACTCTCTAGTTTCAGCTATTGCTATCTAACAGATAGATTGCACTGAATTTTAAAAGAAAGAGCTTCTTTTCTTTGTTACCATTAACAGCGAGAATTTAATTTTATTATCGGTACGCTCAGTTGGCACATATAAATCGACAATAAAAACTCTCAAAATATAAGAACAATGAACCCCTTACCAATAAGTATTAGTAAGGGGTTCCACCTTTATTTTCAAAAAAAATATTCAAGTTTCGGCGCTAGGTTCTCTAATTAAAATATTTTTAAAAAATACTGATCACGAGATCCTCTTGATAACAGATCCTGCAGAAGCATCTTTTATTGGATTCACATAATCAGCTAATCACAACGCAGATAGAATCTCGCTTCAGAAAATAAACTGATAATTAAATCAATTATTTTTGTTTTCATTCTAATTAAAATAGTTCACATTAGTATTTAAGGGAAATCATTACCCTAACTAAGAAAAAAGAAGAGATAACTATGAAATTATTTTTTGCTAGCTTTATGGTACTAATAGCAAGTTTCTCCACATACGCTCATGATAAAGAGAACACCTTAGCTGACCAAAAAAAAGAAGCGCTTCAAATGGTGGATGAGCATGCGGCAGCTCTAGCAATTGAAAAGACCTGCTTGACAGCTGCAACAGACAAAGATGGGATAGAAAAATGCGAAGAAGCATTCTGGAAAACGAAGAAGCATTGTA
>CAIYTD010000161.1 GCA_903928955.1 Oligoflexia bacterium
GGCCATTGAGTTGCCGGAGGCCGTGAGTCGTGACGTTGCTGGAATTGCGCGTGATGTTTGGAATCCGCGAGACTTTACAACACATACCAGGGATGATCTGAATCAAATGATGATGGATGCTTTAAGGCGTCTTCCTGAAGTGTTCCGTCCCAGCAATCTGATGACAGTTTAGCAGGGGCTATTCCCACCTAACCGATGACACTTGGGATGAAGCCATTCCCATGTAAGTGATGACACTTACATGGGGCCTATTCCCAGGTATTCGACGACACTTTATGAGGGTCCATTCCCACATAAGCGATGACACCTGATTTTATCTGACAAAAGTGGTTCT
This sequence comes from Oligoflexia bacterium, assembly GCA_903928955.1. Lineage (GTDB taxonomy): Bacteria > Bdellovibrionota > UBA1018 > UBA1018 > UBA1018 > CAIYTD01. Next base: position 335 of record CAIYTD010000161.1, read on the forward strand.
ACTCTAAGTTCAGAGGAGTACCGCTGCAGATGGAACTAAAAACCAGGAAGAGGCTTATGGATCGAAAAATAGTTGAGCTGATTGTCGAAGGAAAATCACTGAGGGAGATCCGCAAACTTCTCAAAGTGGGCGATAGAAGGATCAATAGGTCCAAAGCACTGGCGGAGTCTTATGGCTACCTGGACGGCTCAGTCCCACTTCCACCTTATCCAGAGGCACTTTTTCCTGATGGCCCTGACGGAAGGACGACCAAGAGTTCAGAAGTGGATCAATTCCTTTTATCCAAAGTGGATTGGATCAGAGAACGTTTAGCAGGAAGATGGCACCCTATCACCATTTATGAAGAATTAGGCTGTCCAATAGGCCGATCCAGTTTCTATCGGTTCTTGCATCGCCATAGTCTCTATTCCATTGGTATTAAGTCGAGATCGCGGGTTGTGCCTGAGATTATTCATCAACCAGGAGAGGCCCTGCTTTTGGATTGGGGGAAACTACGAGACGTTGTTGATCCGGCTACTGGGAAGAAGCGGACTCTCTGGGCATTTGCAGGGATACTGGGATATTCACGCTATTTGATGGTGAGACTCGTATGGTCCAACGGAACTACGGAAACTTGCCTTGCTATTGAAAGTATGCTGAAGGAAATCGGGGGAGTTCCAACTCGCGTGACTTCGGATAATCCGAAGTGCTTTGCAATTGAAGCCTCTCTATATGAGCCACTTTTGAATCCGGTATTCGAGAGGATGGGTGCTCACTATAGCTTTAAAATTGAGTGTCTTCCTCCTGCAGATCCGGAAAAAAAAGGAAAAATAGAAAGGCCCATGCCCTATATCCGCCGGCTTTATGAAGCTCATGGAGAAAAATGGTTTGGCATTGATGAATCTCAAGCTTATTTAAATAAGAAGCTTAACATCGCCAACGAGCGCAAACATGGGACTACCCGAATGCAGCCCATTCAGCAGCTTATTGATGTCGAAGTAAAGCACTTGAGATCATTGCCTCCGCTCGGATATATCCCAGAAGAAGTCTCAGAGGGTTGCGTTCGTCGAGACGGTCACGTTCGATTTGATTCTAAATATTACTCCTGTGAAGAAAAATATATTGGCGAGGAAGTTCTAATTATTGGATCTCTCACTCAGGTGTCAATTTACTGCAAGGGAAAACTCCTTGAAGTTCATGAGCGAATTCCAACGACGGATCCACTTCGATCAAAATCTACTAAGCCTCATCATCTGAAGCCTTGGGAGAGGGAAATGAAAGACCACTCTTTCTATCGTAAAAAAGCTCAAGCATTAGGCCCTGATGTGGATCTGTTTGTATTGGCTCTCCTTCAAAGGGGAGATGGTTTTATCGATACAAGAAAAATTTGGGGCATTTTGAGTTTAGATAAAACATTTAAATCCATTCAAATCAATGAAGCGTGTCGCCAGGCTCTTGAAATGGGAAGTTTAAGCTATCGTCTCGTGAAGAGCCTCATTAAGCTGCTTCCTCAAGCTAAAGCACCTCAAGACAATGAAACGACACACAAATCAGGATCCAATCACAAGTTCGTTCGGCCAATGTCGGTCTACGAAGAGCAGCTCAATTTGCAGCTGCATTAGTCCATCTAGAAAGGGAAATAAGAAATGAATACTGAAATCGTGAAATCACTCCTGGGAGAGTTGCGTCTATTTACTGCTGTGCAGGATCTAGAGTCCATTCTAGCTGACCAGAAAAAGGCGGTCAACCTCGAGTGGGTAGCTCAGTTACTCGAACACGAAGTCGATTCTAGAAAACAAAAAAGTCTCAAAAGAAGGATTCAGACAGCTCAGTTCCCGGAGATTACAACCCTTGAGAGTTTTGATTTTTCCTTCAATCCAGATATCGATGAAGCAAAAATCAGAGATCTCGCCACACTTAAATTCTTAGATCAGAATCAAATTGCTCTTTTCTTGGGAGCTCCTGGCGTAGGAAAAACACATCTTGCTTTGGCTATTGGACTTCTTGCAGTTCAAGATGGTAAACGTGTTTTCTGTACCAGCGCTAAAAGAATGGGACAAGAGATTCTACTGGGAAAGTTACGAGGCAATTTAGATTCCCTCTTCAAAAGAATGCTCTCAGCACAGCTGTGGGTCATCGATGACTGGGGAGTCGTCTCTATGTCCAGGGAGGTCGCAGAGGAGGTCTTTGATTTAATGGACCGAAGAAAACACAATGCAGCTATGATTCTCACGAGTAACCGCGATGTCTCCGAGTGGGCTGAAGTCTTCCCAGATCCCATTATTGCAAATGCCACCGTCGATAGAATCTTTGACAGAGCAAAGACCGTGCTCTTCAAAGGGCAAAGTTACAGACTGAAAGGGAGAATACAAACTAGGGAATTACAAACAGTTGACGCGGGTACAAAAAAACACTAAATCAACAAAATCAAATCAGGTGTCGTCGGATTGGTGGGACCACACTGTCATCCGATATCTGGGACGGAACAC
>CAIYTD010000162.1 GCA_903928955.1 Oligoflexia bacterium
ACGATATTCTAGAAATTAATCCTCAAGCATCTCTTCAAGAGATTCACGAAGCATACGTACGAGCAAAATCTTCCTTTCAACAAGATAATCTTGCTCTCTATACCCTCATCAGTCCTGAAGAAAGAGAAACATCCCTCAAAGAAATTGAAAATGCCTATTTTACTTTATCCAATTCCGAAAAACGTCAACTTTATGACCAAAATGCAGCTGCAAAAACCGCTTCTAAAATAGAATTCAAAGTTATTCCCATCCACCGAGAACCTCCTTCTCAACCTCCGCCTGCTAAAGTCTCCTCATTAGTTATTACTTCAGAATACCCTCATCGACCCTTTCCTATTCGATCTAAAAACTCTTCTGAGTTTCCCGAGGTCAAACCCTCATTGGCCCATGAAATAGAAATCGAAACCGAATGGTCGGGGAAATTTTTAAAAAAGGTTCGAGAAGCTTACTCCATTCCTCTTGAAGAATTAGCTGGAACCACTAAAATTACAAAAACCTATCTCTTCGCTCTAGAAGAAGAAAATTACAAAAAACTTCCCGCGCGTGTCTATATTCGAGGCTTTGTCACCCTAATCGCTAAAGCTTTAAAACTTCCCCATGAAAAAGTAGCCACAGCGTACCTCTCACGATACGATCGCTCTCGAACGGAGTAAAAGAAAAAATATGAAACCCCCTCTTTCTGTATCTACCCATTGGATATGGGAGGTTCAGAGCAAACCTATGCGCGCGGACCTTGCCATTTTAACTGCTATAGAAGCTCAAGAGGGCAGCGCAAATGGAGAAATTCCTTTAGTGACTCGCAGCCAACTGAAACGATTGATCCAAGAAGGTCGGGTCCAAATAAACGGAAATCCTCTCAAAGCTAATACTCTGCTAAAATCAGGTGCCGTTATTCATATTGAATTCCCCCCTCCCCTCCCAAGTAGCCTAATCCCAGAAAATAAGCCAATTCACATTCTCTATGAGGATGAACACCTTTTGGTGGTAAATAAACCTCCGGGAATGACCGTCCATCCCTCGTCTACCCAAATGGAAGGTACATTGGTTCACGTACTTCTCCATCACATTCGAGACTTAAGTGGAATTGGAGGAATTTTAAGACCTGGAATAGTCCATCGTATTGATAAAAATACAAGTGGAGCGCTCGTCATTAGCAAAACAGACTTAGCTCATACACAACTAGCGCTTATCTTTTCGAAACATCAAATAGAACGCTGCTACTGGGCACTCTGTTATGGATCTCCTCCCGCCTTAAGTGATTTCACTAAAATCGAAAGTCTCTTGGGTCGAAGCCCTACTGACCGAAAAAAAATGTCCATGAAAGTAAAGGAAGGAAGAAAAGCGATCACCTATTTCAAAAGAATCGAAGAATACGCTCTACCCCGGCGAAATGCATTTGCCTCTTGTATTGAAACTACCCTAGAAACAGGACGCACCCATCAAGTCAGAGTTCATCTCGCAGGAATAGGGTACTCCATTTTAGGTGATCCAACTTATGGTACACCCACAGCAAACCACACGAAATGGCAAGCACTGCCAGAAAATGTCCAAAAAGCAGTCCAAGAACTTCCAGGACAAGCGTTACATGCAAAAATATTAGGATTTAAACACCCCATTAGCGGAAAGAACCTTCGCTTTGAAGCTCAACCTCCTGCAAGCTTTGAAAGAGTTCTTCAAGAATGCAAAAAATTTTCCTAAATACCTCGAACAATCAGAGAGTATTGACGAGTTCCACCCCCCTCACGCCGAAAACTATGATATTGAGGAGACTGCGAACAAAAAGTACAGTGACGTATGATATCAACATCTGCCATACCTAACTCTATTAATATTCCTAAATTAATACGTTGTAAATCTAATTTTCTATCATGAGGCACCGCTACATCTTCACCTAAACTAGAAAACTCTCTGCTAAAATCATCAGCTAATTCCTGACTCACTTCGTAGCAGCAAGGCCCAATCGCAGGACCCACGGCGGCAACCCAGTCTTGAGGCTTCTCACCTTCTAATCTCAGATTATCCCAAAGACGCACCAAAATACCTGAACGTGTTCCCCTCCAGCCAGAATGAACTGCAGCTATTTTTTTTCCACATTTGCTCGCAAGTAAAATAGGAACACAATCCGCTGTAATAACGCCGATCGGAAGGCCACTTTGAAACGTAAAAAAACCATCTGCTTCGCCACAATTCTGGCGAGCGATTTGAACGCAAGCAATCGAATTTCCGTGAACTTGTTTCCAGACAGGCTGCAAAGATTGCCAGACAGAGTAAAAGGAACTCGGTAGAGGCTTCTCGTACGTTCCAAAACCATGAACAAGGCCAGGAACTCCTGCTAAAAGAGTACTGGTGACATTCATTTGCTTTGAGTTAATATCCTAATACATGAACACATTAACTCAACTTCTAGCAGACACTTTCAAAAATAGCAGCACAGAGCTAGGTGTATGGCATATTTTTCTGGCGATATTTGTAGCATATCTCGGAGGTGTATTATCGAGCCTCACGCCCTGTGTCTACCCAATGATCCCGATTACAGTCAGTGTGGTCGGAGGAATGGGATCGAATCGAAAATCTTGGGAAGAAGTAACTATCCGTGGGCTCGCTTATGTCAGCGGAATGACTCTCATCTATTCTTTTTTAGGGGTAATTGCTGGGATTTCAGGCAAAGTATTTGGTTCATTTACTCATCATTCAGGATGGTACCTCACATTAGGAGGGATTATGTCTGCTTCCGCATTAATCATGTTAGATGTCATTCCATTTGACCCTATGGTCTGGTGGGAAAGTATCAAAAGAAAGATTTTTCGGTCTCAAAACAGTTCGCATACCCATAAAATGCAAAAAGAGATGACTCACTTAGGTGCTTTTGCCCTGGGTGCCTCTTCTGGATTTATTGCAGCACCCTGCACCACCCCAGTACTGACTTCTATTTTGGCCTATATTGCTCAAACTCAAAGTGTAGGCCTAGGATTTATTCTCATGTTCTCTTTCTCATTAGGACTAGGAACAATCCTTCTGATTCTAGCTGCATTTGCTGGTGCAGTTCAAATTTTACCGCGCTCGGGTCACTGGATGAAAACAGTAAAAACAATAAGCGGTTTAATTCTGCTCGCTTTTGCAGAATACTTAATTTACCGTGCTGGAAGTTTGGGAGGCCTATAAAGCGATGAGAAATGCCATATTATTTAAAAAATCTCCTCTACAGATTTATCTACTCCATTTACTTTCTTTGATAGGAGTAGCCATTTCTGCAAGCTTAACTCATCATTTTTATGAAATCAGAAGCGGAGTTTCAGGTTTTAAATCATTCTGCAATGTCAGCGGGACGATGAACTGTGATGTAGTAGCTGCTAGTCCTTATGCGGAGCTCTTTGGATTCCCACTCTCCAGTTTAGCTGCAGGTTGGTTTATGGCACTATTTGTAATGACATTGGTTGCCCATCATCCTCAATGGAGAAGGGAAGCCATCCGTCTCTCTTTTGGCATGATTTCTTTTGGAACTCTCCTCAGTCTTGGCTATCTCGCTATTATGGCAATACAATTAAAAACGTATTGTCTGCTTTGCCTGATGGTGGACGCTGTCCAACTCCTTTCTCTCGTTTTAGTCATTAGCTTAAAGCCAGAAAATTTCTCGAAACACAAACTGGATCTCTCTAAGTGGAAAACCTTGGTCCCCTCTCTAGCAATCACAGCGCTTGCCACTGGAGTTGCGCTCAAATCCTTAGACTTCTCTTCATCTATCCCGCCTAGCGAGCTAAAAGAACTGATCCACTCTGTACTCTCTACTCCAGTGGTTTCAGTGAAAACGGGAGAAGAACTTCCCTCTATTGGACCGCTTTCTGCAAAAATTACAATCGTTGAATTTAGTGATTTCCAATGTCCCTGGTGTCGGTTAGGTGCTTTCGCTGTAAACTCGACTATCAATCGATATCCCCATCAAATTCGAATCATCTTTCGCAACTACCCTCTCGACCAAGCCTGTAATCCACAATTCGAACAGACTGCTCACCCTATTGCATGTGAAGCTGCGCGAGTAGCACTCTGCGCTCAAAAACAAGGAAAATTTGAAACTCTTTACCAAGAACTTTTTGAAAAGCAGGCATCCTTTTCACCTGGAAGACCGGCTGAAATTGCAAAAGAATCGGGTCTCAATGGAATCGAACTCCAGCGCTGCCTCGACTCGCCGGAAACTTCTACAGCAATTTCAAATGATATCCGAGAAGCTACGCTACTCGGCGTCAAGTCTACTCCTACTTTTTTTATCAATGGACATAAGATGGAAGGCGCTTATCCAGTAGAAGCTTGGAACGGAATCATCGATGAACTGCTCCACCGCTAATCTCATTGATAGCCATTGCCACTTAAACAACGACTACTTTCCTAAAACAGATACAGACCTCATACGAGAGGCAGAACTCGCGGGAATCTCTGCAATCGTAACAATCGGTACCGATTTGAAATGCATTCCTGATATACAAAAAATTTCAGAAAAGCATGAAATGGTATTTCATACGGTAGGAGTACATCCGCATGAGAGTATTCCACTGGAGGAGAAAGACCTTTTACTTCTCGAACAATCAGCGAAACACCTGAAATGTCGGGCCATTGGAGAAATCGGATTAGACTACCACTATGATCACTCTCCTAAGAATATTCAGATAACCATACTCGAACAACAGCTCGACATCGCAGTTCGGCTCCAATTACCCGTGATCATTCACAGCCGAGAGGGCGAAGCCGATCTCTTAACTGCCCTCAAAAACTATTCAAATCATATTTCTTCCAATTCCTTCCCGGGTGTAATCCACTGTTTCAGCGGAACAGTTGCCTTTGGCAAAGCTTGTCTTGACCTTGGTTTCTTTATTTCATTTTCAGGTATTTTAACTTTTAAAAAGGCCGATGAAATTCGCAACGCAGCCCAGATTTTTCCACTCGATAGAATTTTGGTAGAAACCGACTCTCCCTATCTGGCACCCGTACCTTTTCGAGGAAAAAAATGTGAACCCAGCATGGTTAAACTGACCGCTCAAAAGCTTGCTGAAATTAGGAAAATTTCTTTTGAAGAAGTAGCAACAGTAACTACTCAAAATTCAAAAAAAATCTTTCGAATTCCATAAATAATGGTTCAGAGAAGCATTCATTCTTAGCGACTAGGTGCTCTGTCTTTTTCTAGCGGCGGCTCACACAAAGGGTACCTAGAACTCACATCAGTTAAAGATTGGTCTAAACAAGCCTTACAGAATAAATGACCACATTCAGTAAATCAGTAGTCTATACTAAGAGGCGTTGGAGCCATAGGCTCAAAATAACAAGAAAGCAAAATCATTGAAAAGACTCCTCAAACAAAGGAGAGCTTTAAGGGAATTTATGAACTCAGCGTGCTCTAAAATGCGTAATCTCCGGCTGAGATCACATCACCTCCGGAAACTCGAGCATTCCCAAAGACTTGGGCATCTCCATAAATCCAAGCATCTCCAGTGATGAGAGCGTGATCGGCAACATGAGCATGATCAGTCACATGAGCACGATCACAAACACTTGCTTCTAACCCAATATGAGGCCTATTGTGACTCAAGCCACTCACCATCTCTGATTCAACAGTTGCGGTGTCAGCAATAAATCCTCCTGGGCTGCCGTCTGAATTTCTTGTGCATCTTCCCGGAAAACCATAGCAAGGAGGGTTCTCCCGATCTTCAATGCACCAAACATCAGCTGCATAGGTAGAAATTATGAATAAAAACGAAAATAAATTAATATAAAGAGAGGAACGTAAAATCATTGAAATGACTCCTCAAATGCAAACTTTATCCGTTTACAAAAGCCGAAATACCACACCCATACACTTCACTTCAACTTAAAAGGATCTCGCTTCACCGGAAATATACTCACCTTCAGCAACCCGAGCATAATCAGTGATCCGAGCATCTCCACCTACATAAGCATTTCCAGCGACCAAGGCATTCCCCATCACCCAGGCTCTTTCAGCGATATGGGCACTTCCCGTAACACGAGCCTCTCCAACGACTTGGGCATCTCCAGCGACCCAGGCATCCCCAAATACCCAAGCGTTTTCAGCGACATGAGCCTCTCCAAATACGCGGGCATTCTCAAAGGCCCAGGCATTTCCATAGACCCGAGCATTTGCATAGATATGAGCCTCTCCAAATACCCAG
>CAIYTD010000163.1 GCA_903928955.1 Oligoflexia bacterium
CTCTTCCGGCCGGAAGCCCCCTGATTTATCGGTGGGGATGAAGGCCGTTAGTTTTTTCTTGAATATATGTCTTAAATCTGTATATTCCATACAATGAATGAACCAAGGCATTCTATAAAGTATAAATCAAATAATAATGTGGTGTATTCCTGTAAGTACCACGTCATTTGGTGTCCTAAGTATCGAAGATCTGTCTTGATCAATAGTGTTGACCAGAGACTGAAAGAAATTATTAAAGAAGTGGCAAAAGAAAAGAGTTCGGAACTCATTGAATTAGAAGTGATGCCTGATCATGTACATCTTTTAATTGAAGTGGATCCTCAATATGGCATACACCGTGTTATAAAAACCATGAAGGGACGATCATCTAGATACTTAAGAGAAGAATTTCCTTGGTTAAAGTCTCGCTTGCCAACGTTATGGACTAATAGTTATTTTGTATCGACAGTTGGAGGGGCACCACTTGCAGTCATCAAGCAATACATCGAAAATCAAAAAGATATCTAAAGCAGCAAAGACTCCAAGTTTTGTTTGTGAGATCCCACTTGCAACAACTCCAATCGTCGAGGGCTCAATGGAATCCACATTTGAAGCTTCAAGACAACTGTACAATGGGTGCTTAGGAGAAGGCAAAAGAAGACTCAGTCTACTTCGCCAGTCAAAGGACTATCAAAAAGCAAGGAGCCTAAAAAAAGAGGATCCAAATCGAAAGAAGCTTTTTAAGCAGGCAAAAGATCAATATCAGTTCAATGAATACTCTCTCCATGCTTATGCCGGAGAACTGAAGAATTCTTGGATAGGGGAACATATTGGAATTAATTTAGCACAAAAACTGGCAACACGGGCGTATGCTGCATTAGAGAAGCTTCTCTATCGTAAAGCCAAACGTGTCAGGTTTAAGACTAAAAATCAGCTCGACTCAATAGAAGAAAAAACAAACACAACTGGAATCATGTGGAAAGAAATGGGAGTGAAATTTCAAGACCACTTCATTCCTGCAATTGTAGATCCAAGCGATCCTGTTATTGTTTATGCTCTATCAAAGCGTATAAAATATTGTCGACTCGTACAAAGGAGAGTTCGGGGTCAGACTCTCTATTATATCCAGCTCATCTGTGAAGGCACCCCGCTTTCTTTGTCTGAACGGAAGTCTTTGAAAATTAAATCTGGAAAAGTAATACTCCCAGAGAACCATGGCACTACTGGGTTAGACTTGGGGCCATCTACTGTGGCTATTGTTGGAGAAAAGAGTGCGGGTCTTCATCAATTTTGCGATGAGTTAAAGGACAAAGAAGTAGAGCTGAGAAAGCTTCAACGCAAATTAGATCGCCAGAGACGAGCAAATAATCCTAAGAATTTTGAGAAAAATGGCAGAGTGAAGTCTGGACCTAAAAAGTGGGTAAGTTCTTCTTACCAGCGTCATACTCAAACCAAAGCAGCAGAATTAGGTCGAACCAATGCTGCACATAGAAAATCTCTGCATGGGAAGTTAATCAATGAGAATATACGGTTGGATTCAGAGATTTGTTTAGAGAAGTTATCCTATCGTTCATTTCAGAAAAATTTTGGAAAGTCAGTGGGAAATCGAGCTCCCGGAATGTTCATCGAAAGACTTAAACGCAAAGCCGAAAATGCTTGCGGTTCCGTGATTGAATTCTCCACTTTTAAAACTCGTCTGAGCCAGACTTGTATCTGTGGGAAGCGGGAGAAAAAACCGCTGTCTCAAAGAATACATCAGTGCGGGTGCGGAGTAAAAGCTCAGCGAGACTTATTTTCGGCCTATCTTGCGCGTTTTGTGCAGGATGACCGGCTCGACGTATCTGCGGCTAAAGAGTCGTGGACGGGTGCGGAGACGCTCCTGCGGACGGCGTTTGAGTGGAAGTGCCAAACTGCGAGTAGAGGGACTTGTCCTTCTAGCTTTGGAATCTCGAAAGAGATTTTAGAGAAGAGTGGTTCGTCTGCACAAGAAGGGACGGAGTGTACGCTCCGAAAACCAAATGATAAGACTTGGAATGCTGTAAAACTGGGCTTAACGCCTGGAATGAGAGTCCAAGAGAGTCAAATGGAATTTCTCTTTAGAACCCCCCTGCTTTAGCAGTGGGGAGTCTCAGGGGAGGCGGCGTTATCCATTTGGATAAAGGGAAGAAAATCCTGTTGGATTCCTCTCCCATTGTCCCGTACCTGTATGAGTATACGCTCCTCAGGAAGGGCGCCAGCCATGTCTACCGTAATCCAAATTTGCCCCCCTTGGGGCGAAAATTTAATCGCGTTGTTGATGAGGTTCCACAAGATTTGTTGGAGGCGAATAGGATCAGCAAAAATATATTTTATGAATGGATCAATGGCTATTTGAATTTGAATCGATTCTACTGCTGCATGAATTACATGAGCCGGTTCAATTTTCTGAATCTCTAGGCTGATTTTTCCTTCTTGAATTCTGGAAATATCCAACAGGTCATGAATCAACTGGGCTTGATTGATCGCACTTCGTCGGAGAACTTGGATGCCATGCTGGGTGCTTTCTAAATCCAATTTTCCGTTAGCCATCAATTCCGTCCAACTGAGAATCAGTGAAAGTGGTGTTCGAAGTTCGTGCGAAAGTGTAGCTAAGAAATCATCTTTGATTTTATTTGCTTTTTGGGCGGCGTTTAACGCTTCTTTTTGTTGAATTAGGAGAATTGCACGCTCCTCGGCTTTCTTTCGCTGAATTAATTACGTTTTCTGTGAGTAAGGTGTTTTTATCGGTGATCTCTTGAATCATAACTGTTGTAAACGTAAAGGATTTTGATTCGAATGATTTTATTTTAACCTAGAGAGGATCTTAGTTTATTTTCGGAAAATTTTTGCTTCGTATATTTTTCATGCGTGTCTATAGTAGAAAATGCATGTGTCATTTCTAAATTTTCAGATTAAATTTCTTCTCTCAGCGTTTTTTCGAATATTCTAGTGAGTTTCGAAATATTCTAAGATTTTAGCAATTCGAACATCTCTACCTCTTTTGTTGGGGAATCGCAAGTATATTGATCTAGTGATTGTAGTCATACTAGTATTTTATCTGTCTTTAGTTTGAACCGCAAAAAATCTGCCAGGCTTGATGTCAGAGACGTAAATAAAGAATTTAAGAAAGTTTAAAGGTCCACTTGGGCTAACTATGAGACATTTAGTCCTATAGCTGAGTCTTAAAATCTCGCTATTTTCAGGTTGCTTTCAAATCGAATGAGCGACAGAAGTCTGAAATTAATATTAATTATGAACTAAATATTAGGCTACTCAAATTGGCATGGGGCTTGCTTTAGGCTGGCATCAATAGATTTAGCTTTAATGCTTAAGAATCTATTGAGCAATTTGAATGAAAGTTATTATTTAATTTATAGATTTTAAATTAACTTAATAATAAGAAATTTTGATTCAAGGAGGTTTTTTATGACTTATTTGTTTTTGATTTTACTCTTGTTCATATCCCCTGTCGTTGCATGGTTCTCCCTCGTTCTATCTCCTTTGCTTTTTTCGTTTATCTTTTTTGCGACGCCTTTTGCCTTCCTATTATGCAAAGGATATCAACGCACTCATCTAATAGTTGACGATGATTCGTTGGTTATTGGTGAACAAGGATTGGCAGTTGTCATGAGTAGAGGCCCATATGACTTCGTCAATCAGTTAGATTACTTAGTCTGTGCAGACGAACGAGTGGAAGCAGGGGTGAAAGTAAGTGAGTTGTCGTCTCGTCATATGCTGCGCCTTTCCGGAAAAGTTGCGTGATATAGGTTTAGAGATTAATCACTTGATCTCGTTCTGTTGCGCTGGCAGTTCAGACTTTTGCGTTGGATCAGGGCGAGATTAAGTGA
>CAIYTD010000164.1 GCA_903928955.1 Oligoflexia bacterium
AGTAAAAAATATTTTGATATTATTGAATCTTCTAGAGAGAGAATTCTACTCAATTCAAATAATAAAAAAATTCAGACGAGCTCAAGAGCTCCTTTAGTGATAAAACAAACTGAACCGCCTGGATTTTACGTACAACTCCATTGGAAAAAAGTTCTTGAAATTGAAAAATATGAACTACATATTTTTAATGAACAAAACTTACTTTCTTCAGAAAAAATAAATAATTCTGAAATAGAAATCCCTTTTAATATCACATCTGAAATGAATCGATTTTACTATCAAATAACAGGATCACTTGAAGATGGGACCATTATTTCTAGTCCACTCACTGAGATTCTTGTTGAAATTGAAACTCCTCAACTCCACGAGCCTTCAGACGGAGCTGAATATAAAAAGAACAATTCTGTACAGTTTCTTTGGTTGAATTCACTACCAATTGATAATTACGATATCCAAATCTCTGATGATTTCCATTTTAAAAATATTTTATATGAAATTAAAATCAACTCCAAAACAACAGTCTTCCCCAGCACTAAAAAAGGAACATTTTATTGGAGAGTTCGCGGATGGATACAAAAAAGTAGTAGTGAATGGAGCACCATTCGAAAATTCTATATTTACTGATAAAATGTGGAACATTTATTTCTTTAATTCCTTAGAAGGAGTTGACTGGATTAAGTCAAAAAATGTACCTTTCCACTCATAAAGCTCTGCATATCTTTCTGTTGAGTTAATTTTAGGCTGAATCCAAGCAAAACATTTACGACCATAAGGCTGAGTGCAGGCTATATCGTGAAAAGCAGGAGACCAAGTACCTACATTTATTACTGAGACTCCTTCGATCTGTTTAAAATATTCAGAATGAGTATGACCATGTATTATTCTATTTACATTTGCAATTTTTCCACTCAAAGGAGCCATATGAAATGCCGCATTTTGAGCAGAATCAACCTCAGATTGAACAGATCGTGCATAAAAAATAAATATAGGAATTAACAAAGCCATAGGGATAATAAACCACAAATATGAAACCGATATAAAGACATGCCAAAAAGAAAAAAATTGAAAACTGCCAAAAATAATTAAGGTCAAAAAAATTGCTCGATCTAACCATAGTTCTCTTAATATTTTAAAAGGATTAAAAATAGCAGGATGCACGTGAACTTCTTTTAAAGCCAGAACCATAGAGACAGTAGAATTAGATTTTTTTGCGATATCTTCAATTCGATGATTTACTGTGAGTGGATCTCTCAGTGAAGGTAAAAGTCCCTCCCAAATAGAAAATACGAGAGTAACTAATGCACTCCAAAACCAAGTCCACATTAAAAATGGCTGTATACGAATGACAAATTTATAATAAAATTTAAAATAATCCCATATTGATTCTTTTATATAGCTTGCCATTGCATGAGGATTCATCAATCCCATGCCGTTTACCATATATTTCCCTGCTAAATTGCCAAAGGGTAATCTCACTAATATCTTTGACCCCCTTTTTACCAGTGGATGAACTGGATTAGAACAAAGACAATAAGCATCATACTGGTTACTGTGTTCTATCAAGGTGTCATGATTACTTATATAAAACCACTCGCAAAATCGAATAAAAGTTTGTTTATTAATAGTTAAATTTATTCTATTTATTAAATCTTGTTGAACCGCCGGCCAATGCAATTCCATATCATGATTGCCAATAATAAATATTACTCTATTTCCTGCTTCTATAAATGCGCGAATAGCTCCTATCCATACGGGATGAGCATCTAATATTGCCTTCATTTTAAAGCGGGATTTTTCCTCCTCAGAACCAAGCCCTCTCAACCGTTCCAACCAACTTACGCTAATAGAAGAATTATTTGGAAATGTCATTACAGAATCAAAATCAAAAATATCACCGTTTAAAATAAGCTCAATAGAAGCGGAAGCTTGCTCTCTCATTTTTTCAAGAAATAACTTAAAACTTTCATCAATAAAATATTCAGAATTTTTATATCGCTTCCAAAGTGGACTTATCGAATGACCTTGATCTAAATCAGCAAGATGAATATCGCTCACTACTAATGAATGACCCGCCTGCATAAAATCATTTATTATCATCTATGATAGAACCTGAGAATATTTGTGCATCATAATTTTTATGTTTTTAACTTAGTTACGGCAGCAATAATTTTTTTAAAATTTCCCTGTTGATAAGATTTTTGATGAAGTTTAACGAAACTATCTAGTGCCTTATTATTTGTTGTTAAATCAGTACTACTATTCTCCAGAAGATAACGAACAAGGTCGTGAGCTACTATAAAAACAGCAGACAATGGGCCAATTCTAGAATGAGTAATACCTCGAGGAAATCCACTACCATCTGGGCGCTCGTGATGTTGAATAATAATTGAATCTACATCAGGAGGTACTTCGTCAAATGTTTTTGAAATATCGCATGCAGCTATAGGATGATTTCTAAATTCCTTCTGCTCTTCTTTTGTAAAAAATTTAGATTTCTGAGCAAGCTCTCCTAAAGATTGAATTTGAGCAAGATCTTGATTTTTCAAACTTACATCATGCAAAAAAGCTGCTAATGTAATTTTCTGATAAGTTGTATCCGAACTCCACTCCATTTGACTCGCTAGTGCACATCCCAAATATGCTAAAAGCATACTATGCGAAGAAATATATTTATCTTTTTCATTGCTGATCTGTGCCAATAAAGCGGTAAGCTTAGGTGCTGTTCTAACTTTTTCAATAGTTTGCATCACATTTTTTTTTGTTACCTCTTGAACTTCTTTAGTGAACCCAAGAGTTCTTCCTAATTGATGAACAGCAGCTAATTCAGATCCAAGATCTTTTTCTAATTTTTTCGACTCTACGGACCTTCTTATCTCCTCAACTTTTGCTCTCTGTTCTGCTTCAGCCTGCCTATTTTTAGCTAAAGCAGCTGCTAAACTAGTTGTTTTCAATTTGTTGACTAGAATTTCTTTTGCCTTAGCTTGAATATTAATCTGCCTTTTTTCTTCTAGCGCTTTCTTTTGAGCTGCTAATAATGCAGCTTTTTTCTGTAGTTCTTCTGGATTCTCACTCTCTGAGACGCTTTTATCTGCTTCTAAGGCCTGAGCTCGAGCTTTTAGATACTGCAACCGTTTTCGCTTTGCTTCTATCAAATCAGCAGGAGTTACAACAAGTGAAGCAGCTGGATGATATTTATTTTGCAAATAATTATTTTGTATCATTAATGCAAAATCATTACAGGACTGTTTTTTTATATAAAGAATAGAGATTTTCTTTTTAACTGTAAAATATTCAAAATCAGATTGATCAAAATCAAAGCCTTCTCTAAGAATTCTTACATATTTTATATTTGATAAGCGAATATAAACATGCCCTTTTAAGGGACTTCCAGCCAACAAAAGTTGTGGGGATAGAGGACAAAATAAAGAATTGTCAGCAATATTTTCTACTTGAAATTCTTTAAATAAATCACGAACTGTCGATTCTAGTCCAAGAATTAAATTAGTTTTTGAAAAAAAATGAACCCATTCCTTGCGGCGTGAAAGCATGGGATCTTCAGGAGTTTTATCGGCGGAAAAGAGAAAATGCAAATCTATATTTTTTTTAAGAGCAAAGCTGATCAGAGTCTTAGAGACAGGATTATAATCACAAACAAGAATATCAAATGCATCATTATTGTCGGATAAAAGAGATACAGCTTCATCTACTGAAACAGCTAAACGACACGTCATTTGAAATCTTCCCTCAAGATAAAAAGAAATCAAATTTCGCAACAGCTGATCTTCGAAAAGTACTAGTGCTCTCATTTCTTTAATTACGCCACATTTTTGACAGCTTCCCCATTTGGTTTACTCGCAATCATTCTATTTTAGTGTGAGTTGCAAAACTTTGCAGCAATTCTCGACAGAGAATGAAAAGAACTCTCTTCTTACTTGCAACTAGCTGAAGTTCATCCTACAAATTAATAGGTGAAAAAAAAATTTTTTCTTCTAGGCTCCCTCTCGCTCATTCTATTTTTTGGATGGATAGGCATTCATTACTATAGCTACGTATTCGCACGCCTTGTGAAAGGTAAGATTCTTGCCATTGACCGTGTCACTCAACCTAATACCCTCATTGGACCAGGAGGCCCCGTACCTGCCTCTCAAATCTTTTCGTTTGCAGTGGCTATTCGAGATGAACAGGGCGAAATTGTAACAGCAAGTAGCGAAGATAGGCAATGGGCAGTTGTTGAAAAAGGACAATGTGCAGAGGCCAAATTTTTTCCCTATCCGCCCTGGAAATTAGATAAGGGTGGCACCTATTTTGGAGCTCGACTCCTGAAACTCTATGATTGCACCCCTCCTTAAGGATCTACTAAAATTTTCCACCCATTGAAAATTCAGAATAGTATTGACTTACTCTTAAATCAATTTAGCATTTAAAGCGCATATCAGTAAGAATAATTTCATTGGGGGGAATTTTAATGAATTATACAACACATATCTTGGGTACGCTTTTATTAGTACCTATTAGCTCTGCTTTGAGCAGTACTGCTTTAGCCTCCCCATGCGCCAAAGCACAGGTCATGTCGGGAACAAATTGCGATAATCTCATTATTAAATTCTTCCTAGCTGGATGTGGAGATGCTGGAGGCAAAGCTACATTAGAATGCACAAAAGGCGGGAAAAATACTGCTACCTTCAAAAGCAAAAAAGCGACTTATTCAGTCAATTTTTCTGAAAGAGACTCATGGGGAGCTAAATCCTGGGATATCGACGGAGAGATACAAGCCACACCGCTCCCTCCTCCTAAGAAAAGAGAAATTGCAGTCACCTCGGAATCTTCAACTGAAAATAGCACTTATAACGCATCAGCTAGCTCGTCTAACCATTCTGACCTCACATTCAGTGGAATTTTTGATGGTTACTTTTCTGCAAATTTGAATAATCTAGCAGCGTATTCTCCCAGTACCACAGCGGCTGGTGGAAATGCAAACGGGTATCTTACCCCTCCTCAAAATAAATTTCGCGCTAATGATCTCTACTCGAATTCATTTGCAGTTAATTTCATTGAACTTTCAGTCCAAAAGAAAACAAAAGAAGTCCTATACAAAATGGACCTGGACTTTGGAATGTTAGCAGACTGGCTGGCTGGCCCGTCGATCTCTACTACGACTCCTCTTAGTGCTACTGAAACGATCTTTAACCATATTGGCCAAGCCATTGTTTCTTGGACTCCTAGTGATGCCCCCAATATGACACTAAATATTGGAAAATTAGCCACTTACATCGGTCTAGAAGGACCCAAAACAAAAGATAACTGGAACTATTCGCGATCGTTCCTATTTCAATTAGGAGTACCTTTTTATCACACAGGAGCGAATATCCAATACGCGGCTATACCCGGAAAAATGTCATTGGGATTGCATGTGTATAACCCAATCTGGAATACTATTTTACCGAAGAATGCAGGAAAAACTTTTGGTGCTCAACTCACACTGACCCCGGATGACAGTTTGGCCATCAATGTCAATGTAATGGTTAGCCCGCTGAATCCTGGGGACGCAGCAAGTAAAACAATTCTCTTCAATCAAAATACAGTATGGACTACTTCCTCCTCCTTTAGCCTGGCTTATGACTTTGTCACTGCATCCCAAGCAAATTCTGCATGGCTAGGAGGAATTAATGGATCCTGGACCGCTTTTGAAATTCTTTCTAAAATTAATTTCACCTCCAAATTCTATCTCAGCCCTCGTTTTGAGATTTTTTCGGACCCACAAGGTTTGCAAACTATGCAATATTACGATGGAATGCCAGCGACACCACAAACCCTCTCAGGAGTCACTTTAACAGCGGGAATCCTGTTAGCAGACGGACTGGAAACCCGATTTGAGACGCGCTTTGACAACTCTACAACCTCGGCCTTTAAAGGCTCTAGCGGAACATCCAACACTCAAACGACTGCGCTTGTTAGTGTATTATACACTTTTTAATTGGCTAGAATTGAAAACGATCAGACGGGCAAATTTCTAGTTCGTTTTCTAAAGATTTGCCCCACAACTTCCGATTCATCTATAGGACATCAAAACAAGAAAGCGAACGAAACGGAAAATCTCTTGATCACTTCGATGGATAATCCTCTTACTGAACTGAATCCCACATCACTGGAGAGAATTCATTCAGCATCTGAAAATCTGTATGAGTTGATCGAAAATGTCTCGCTCCTTCGACTTCAACAGCTTCTCCAATCAGAAGAAACTACCATCCAAAATTTAGAAGAAAAACAGCCCCTCTTGCCCGGTTATTGGATGTCTTTAATTTTACTCGCTGGCCC
>CAIYTD010000165.1 GCA_903928955.1 Oligoflexia bacterium
AATTGAGCGGATTCATTGCAAAGTACCGCGAAAAAGAGGGTAGGGGGGTGGACTAAAAAGGGTGAAAGCTTCTATTTTCTCCTTTTTGAAGTAAGCTTCCTTCGCTCTAAAAGCATTTGCTCCACTTCCGTGCGCTTAAATCTCCTATGTCCACCCGTGGTTCGAAACGACTCAAGGGTGCCCTGATTGCTCAGTCTTCTGACGGTTTCATGAGAAACTTGCAGTATTCTTTGTACATCTTGGGTGGTGAGTAAGTCAGCAGTTTCGATTTCAAAAGCTCCTCTCGGCTTGGATGGTGCAGGTAGGGGTTTTCTTTTTTGAGAATTACAAATATCTGTTACTTCCTGAATGACCCCTAAAATAAGATTTCCTAAATCTTTTGCTTTTTTAAGGTCATCGAATCTTTTTTTAGCGCGAATGAGTCCAAAGTCAGGAACTTGTACTTCGATGTAGCCATTGAGGATGCGCACAGTGATGGGATAGGGGAAGTGTCTCATGAAATCTCCAAAGCAAATTTACTTTTCAAATCTTATACTTAACTCGATTTATCTAGGTTAAGAGTTCTGCCGATGTGTGATTATACTAAAATCACACAATTCGCAATTCACACATTTTAAAATAAAAAGGATGCTTTCCCTACTCCGTCATCACAGAGGAACAGGACCCGCAAGAAGTCGCGCCTCTTCGGTTCAATGCTTGGCATGCCTGGCAGGGGATGAAGGCCGCAATGACGAAAGATGCAATAGCGATGGTTACGCCTACGATGGACCACATGATTTGGATCATGGGTGGGGTTGTAGCATGTTCGGCTTATTATGCGGAGTGTCAATTTAGGATTGAGGGGAAGAGCGTGGGTATGTTAGCCTTTCTCATATTTAAAAATTCGCAGCATGAAAAATAGATCTTCCTCTGTTTGTTTAAGGAGTCACCTTCAATGGTTTTACATTCGTCTATTTTCATTTTATTTTCATTTTTATTCATCGCCCCGATTTATGCAGCTGATGATTGGTGCATTCAAGATCCGGAAAATCCTCCCTGCAAGGGGGCTCCGGGAAGATGCACGATTAATTCAGATGGTAGCCCGGGAGGGTTTGTTGCTAACACAGCAACTGTTGAGTCAGTGATGATCGATGGCTTGAATTACAATAGGCCTTATATTGGATTAGAAGTAAATATTTGTGAAAATGCGCGGGTTACTGAAAATGCCTGGGTATTTGGAGATGCTCGGGTTTATGGAGACGCTCAAGTCACAGGAACTGCTCAGATTACTGGAACTGCTCGGATCTCTGGAAATGCTAGGGTCACTGAAAATGCGCGGGTCACTGAAAATGCCTGGGTCACTGGAAACGCCTGGGTTACTGAAAATGCTAAGGTCACTGAAAATGCTAGGGTTACTGAAAATGCCTGGGTCACTGGAAATGTGCAGGTCTACGGAACTGCCCGGATCTCTGGAAATGCTAGGGTTACTGGAAATGTTCAAGTCATTGGATATGCGCGTGTCTATGGAAATGCCTGGATCTCAGGAAACGCCCATGTCACTGAAAACGCCCATATCACTGGAAATGCTCAACTCACTAGAAATGCGCGTGTCTATGGAAATGCGAGCTTGTCCATTTTTTAGTTGAAAATTTTTGAGTGGCTTTCATTTTAAGCTGCTCTTTTAATTCCTGTAATAATTGTTCTTTCTATTTGTTCTTTTTCAATAATTGCTACAACTTTCATAATAGATTCTAAGTCTTTAATCCTTCTAAAGTTGGATTCACAGTGGAGAAGTACTGAGGCAAGCCATCGTTGCATCATTTTTGTTCCTCTATAGCGCTTAATATTGCTTTCACAATGTCGAACTGTAGAAAACATACTCTCTATCGGATTAGTAGAATGTAAGGTCTTTCTGAGGAGAGCTGGAACTTTCAGACGGTGCAATGTCAGAACTTCCTCAAAGGCTTCCAGGAGTGAGTCTGCAGCTGATTCATTCTTCTTTCTTAACCATTTTTCAAAATCTAAAAGCATCAGGTGAGCATCCTCATAGCTCTCTTGTTCAAGGGCAATTGAGTACAGCCTGTGGGCTTCTTTGCGGTGCTGTTTAGCAAGATGGCTCTGAATATTGCGATCCTTATGAATCGTGCAGCGCTGATGAATGAGTTTTTTCCCATAGCGATCTTTGAGTGATTTGATCACTCCAGAGCCACCATCAGTAACCCAAATGATTCGATTGACCAACTTTAAGCCTCTGCGCTCCAGATCCGCTAGTAAACCATTGCAAATATCGCTATTCTCAGTAGCTCCTTGCCAAAAACCCAATGCAAGCTTGTTTCCCTGAAGATCGATTCCCAGTGCCACTATGAATGCTTCACCAGCACGATGCACTGTATCCAGATAAATCGCAAAGGGGATGAATCCTCTTAAATCACGCTCTTTAAATTCCATCAGTTTTTGCGACGTAATTTCAACAATTTTGCGTGAAACTGATGAATGAGATACTCCAAAGGCTTGAGCCCCCTGAATGACTGTCTCTTCATACTTCTGTTCAGAGACCCCTCGAAGAAGCTTCAGGAGAAGCTCTTCTGAGAACTGGCCAGGCTGCTTCATTTTTTGATAGCTTTGAAGGGGCACTTCACCCCTGATTGGGTCTCTCATCCTTGGAACCTGAAGTTTTACCTTCTGGTCACCCATGTAAACCGATCCACCTTGACTGGCCCATTTTTGAAGACTTGGATCTGTAGGCGCGTAATCTGGGCCTGATTGCTCTTCTCGGTCCATCAGAAGAAACGACTCAGCCATCATCCTTCCAATATCCAGCATTACCCCGTCAAATGCCTTCTTCCCGCTGGTCATGATCTGGAACATCTTGTCCCTCATCCAGTCATCTCCTGTGGCTTCCCTAAAACCTCTTGTTGCATTTTTCCTCTGTCTGGTGTCTCTTCGCATTCTGGTGGCTCCTTTTGTTTTCTCAACTCCTGCATAACGCAGGTGGAGCCACTCTTCAAATTTCAACTAAATTTGCTATATCCTCGGAAATGCCATAATTACCGGAAATGCTCAAGTCACTGGATATGCGCGTGTTTATGGAAATGCGAGAATTACTGGAAATGATGTTATCGGAACGGGAATCCACGGATTCTAGAGCTTCACTCAGCTCCTATTTCGCAGCTCCCATTACCCGGATAAGCGCATTCTTAAGATATGGATCATAGAATTTTTTAATCTTGACTAATTTAATTAACTATTGCCTTGCGCATCTTTATTCTGTATGTTACAAACTCTTTCGTTATTAAATATTAATTATAGAGTATTAAAAAATGAATATTAAATTAGCAGTTTCTTTATTTGCCTTGGTCTGTGTCTCAGCTTGTGGAAAAGAGGGCGGTAGTACGTCCTCAAATAGTTCACGCTCAAAGAATTCAGTGAAAACTATTAGTACACCCTTAAATAGCTCAGGGAAAGCTATAGGATCTTGTGTAGTAAACCATGCAACTGGTAGATATTGTTCGGAATTTAGTCAATCTGTGTCTGCTACTTTGGTAGGTAAAAAAATTGCTGAAAATACCTGCGTTAAGGATAATTCTAAACTTGAAGAAAAGGGCTGCGAAATTGATTCGGTAATAGGATATTGTTACGGGACTAATTATTTGTCGGAATCAGGTGAATTTGTACGTTTAGAACAAGTCATGGTTATCTATTCTTCATCATTGACCGAATCTGCGCTTGAATTGCAATGTATGATGATTTCTAGTGGATTTCAGTATTCCAAAACTGCTCCAGTAAAATAATAATTGCTACACATCCCGATCCTCAACAATCTTTATTAGAATACTTTAAACGGCGCTTATAGACAGTCTTGCGCTTGTGGACACGGCTCTGCTTTACTCCAGAGCGTGGTTTGATTCGGAGTTCCTCCTTGGGAATTCTAATTGTGAATTTAACTGAGCCCATATTTCTAATTCTATCGCAGCCCCCATTACCCGGATAAGCACGCATATCCTGTCCGCAAAGACCTATCGCCCGGGTAGAAGAGGAGAGTGTAAACGAGATTCAGAGAGAAAAAATTAGTTAAATATTTATAATTATTGATGATTTAATTGCGCTTAACTATATTAAATTAGTCAATTATAATTATAAAATAGAAACTAGGATCATAGCTAAATGGAAAGTGGGTTTAGTTTTAATAACAATATGGTTTTTTAATCCATCAATATCAGTAGCTGAAGGGCCTTTGGATTTTCAGGGTTTACTTAATTTTTTTAATCAACCAAATCAACAAACATGTAGTATTAGACCGCAAAATTCTGATGAAAAAACCATATCTAGACTCGCTAAAAATATTAGAAGTATTTGGGGTAATCTGATTTTGCTGAGATCTCAGGAAATGCTCACGTAACTGATGAGGCTCAGAGTCTGTTTTAAAAGGTCACGAACTATTAATTGGAGCGAGGCGCTTTAGCATTATTTGAATCATAGATATGTAAATCATTGTTTCGCTATTTGCAGGTAAGTCTTCATAATCTTTGGCTAATCTTCTATAAAAATT
>CAIYTD010000166.1 GCA_903928955.1 Oligoflexia bacterium
AATTTTTATAGAAGATTAGCCAAAGATTATGAAGACTTACCTGCAAATAGCGAAACAATGATTTACATATCTATGATTCAAATAATGCTAAAGCGCCTCGCTCCAATTAATAGTTCGTGACCTTTTAAAACAGACTCTAAGGAGTTGGATCAAACCTATCGTGCAGTAATAGCTCGTTTGCCTAATAACCCTGCCGTACGGTTTGAAAAAATAAATCGGAAGTCCGAACTCATTTTAACTCCACTGGATGAATTGGAAGAGCCAAAATCTCTTACAGCACTGAAGAAGGCAATCAATGCGCTTATTCCTAGGGTTGATTTACCAGAGCTAATTTTAGAGATTTCTGTTCGTACTAGTTTCACTGATTCTTTTACTCATATCAGTGAACGCGCGACACGATCCTCAGATCTTTGGATAAGCATCTGTGCGGCTCTCATGGCAGAGGCTTGCAATACTGGTATCGAAGCCTTTGTGCGGGAGGATATCCCTGCTCTAAAAAAAGATCGTTTGTTTTGGGTACTTCAGAATTACTTTCGTAATGAAACCTTAGTCCCGGCGAATGCTACGTTGGTCTCAGCCCAAAGCGGAATTCCTCTTGCCCAAGCCTGGGGAGGTGGGGATATTGCCTCTGCTGACGGGATGCGGTTTGTGGTTCCTGTTCGCACAGTGCACGGCGGCTACAATCCAAAATACTTCGGCTCCCGGCGAGGGGTGACTTGGTACAATCTGGTTTCTAATCAGTTTAGCGGATTAAATGCCGTCACTGTTCCAGGCACTCTGAAAGACAGTCTCAGCTTACTTGCAGTGGTCTTGGAACAAGAAACAGAGCTTCAACCCACTCAAATTATGACTGATACGGGTGCCTACACTGATGTTGTTTTTGGATTATTTCGACTTCTAGGATACCGCTTCAGTCCAAGAATTGCCGATATCGGTGGCACCCGTTTTTGGAGAATTGACCCCAGCGCGGATTATGGTCCTTTGAGCCGAAAGGGTCGACACAAAATCAACCTACCACTCATTGCTGACCAATGGGATGATATGCTCAGGCTTGCTGGCTCGCTTAAGCTGGGTCGAGTTCCAGCCACAGGAATTATGCGTACATTACAAGTTGGAGAAAAAGCCACAAGCCTGTCACGGGCCCTGGCTGAGTTTGGGCGGATTGAAAAAACACTCCATTTGTTGACTTATATTGATGACGAAACCAAACGGCGAGCTACCCTTTTCCAACTCAACTTAGGTGAAGGACGACATAATTTGGCGCGAGAGATTTTTCATGGAAAACGAGGCGAACTTTATCAGAAATATCGGGAAGGCCAAGAAGATCAATTAGGCGCTTTGGGATTGGTTCTGAATGTTATCGTGCTATGGAATACGATGTATATGAATGCAGCGCTAGAGCAACTGCGAGAAGATGGTTTTCCAGTTTTTAATGAAGACGTTGCCAGACTATCCCCTCTCGGGTTTGAGCATATCCATATGCTAGGGCATTACTCATTTGCAGTACCTGAGACTGTGATTAAAGGGGAACTCAGAAAATTACGCACCACTTCTAACCCTTAACCGCACTTTCCGTTCCATTGCGCCTCGGACCCCATAATGGGAAAAAAGAGGGGATTCTTCCTATTCGAGAGCAAGCGCATTTTCAAGTTTATCAAAAAAAAGCCCTTTCTTTAGCAGTCGGGGATCAAGTCAGAGTCACTGAAAATAGCTTTTCCATGGAAAAAAAGCGGCTTCATAATGGGGATCTTAGAAGGGTAAGTGCTATTAAAAATTCAGGAGAAATCGTGCTCGACGGCAAGTATACTTTATCAGCTGAGACTGGAAATCTTGCTCATGGCTACTGCATTACATCTCATTCTTCTCAAGGAAAAACAGTCGATTGCGTGATTATTGCAGAAAGCGAAGAATCCCTTTCTGCTGCATCTTTGGAGCAATTCTACGTATCTCTTTCTCGGGGAAGGCATAGCGCTGTGGTATTTACCCATGACAAAGAAGAGCTGATACATGCAGTAAAGCGATTGGATCAGCGACCTTCAGCTCATGATCTACAAGCAACCAAAGGAATGTCCGATCAGCTAAAAGATCGAGCAAAAACTACGAAAAAGCATAAAAATTCCATACCATTACGTACTCGTCGGGCACCTGATAGAACACCAAAAAATAAAGGAATGGAGTTAGAGCTTTAACCTCTTCCTTGTGGGCGGATTCCGGCTGCGGCACCCTCAGAATGGCTCTTGAAAAAAGACTAAAGCCCTGTGCCGCAATGCAGGGTTAGACGTTCATAATGATCGGGATGTCATTCAAATTGAGAAAATATTATTGATTCTTTGGGTTTTTACCTACAGATAATTTTTTTAAATTAAAATAGTTGATTTAAAATTAAATATAAAAATTGTATTTTTTGTGATATTCAAGGTCTTATGCATTTTGGTAAGTTTATATTTATAGCCTTGTTTTTTGCTCTGATAGGGCTTTCGTCATGCGGAGAAAAAGAGCCTCAACCAGAGAGCACACCTAATCCAATAACAAATAATTCAAACCCACCAAATTTACCCATTCCAGCCGATGAAGCTCGACCATTTGATGGAAACTGGCGTGTCCTTCGGATTAATACAATAGCTGTTCGACCAATTCCAGCGGACGTAGCTGTTTATGATGATTATGAATTACCGTCTTTGCGGCATTTTACTAGAAATGCTAACTCCATTCATCTAAAAATGGCAGTCACAACCGGTCAATTTATTTTACGGTTAAGGAATGCTCAAGGGCAAAGTACTCTTACTTTACCCTTGAATACAAAAGATCGAGGTCATAAGCATCTTGCACTTGATCTCGATTGCACAAGTCCTGTTGAAACCGACCGTGAAACCCTCGAGCCTTGGTTTAATAACTTCATGCGCTATACATTCCCTCTCCAAATACCTCAAATCAACACTCGCAGTGCGATAGTTCGCTGGTGTAATTTTTTAAATGGGATTTATGATTACACTATTCTTCTCGATCGTATTAATTTAATTCGGATACACGAACCGATAATTCAGATTGAAGCAATTATAGACTAACCTAAAGCGCGAATCACTGCATAAATTCTATTTATTTTAAATAATTAC